>JANWHF010000087.1 GCA_025450555.1 Tepidisphaeraceae bacterium
GGGCTCCGAGAGCACCGTCGATAACACGCAGAACCTCTATTTGACCAATCTGGATCCCGCCAGCGGCTACGAGTTTGTCGTGCATCGCACCGATGCGCTTGGGCCGTGGGAATACGGGCTTGCCTGGCAACTCACCGCCGCGCCCGAACCGGGAATCGCGAGCGTGCTTGCGGTTGCAGGATGTGGACTGCTTCTGCGGCGCCGGCGCAAATCCAGCGACCTGACATAGCGATCGCAATCACGAGTTGATTCCGTTTTGCGCACCCCTACCGCCGGTAACCGCGAGATACTCGCTTGGGCCTTCACGACCCATCCAGATCGAGAGTTGAGCGCATCGATCCGCGAAAGCGCTAGCGACTCGGGCATCGCTTCGGCGAACCGGCGCAGGACCTTTCCTGGACGAATCTAGAGACTCACATTAGACCAACTGCTTCGTCAACGGCGTCACCAGGACCGGACCAACAACCGCATGACTCGTGATATTGCCCTTCCGGCCGGCGCTGTCCTGGACGATGACGGTGATCGCGTAGTCGCCTTTCTTTTTGTAGCGATGCGATCCGCTCACGTTCCATCGGCCGTCCGCCTTGTCATAAGTCACCGTTCCAACCGACAGGCCGCCATCGCCCCAGTTGATGGCCACGTGGAAATGGAGTGCGGCTGCTGACGTCGCGGTTGGCGTGGGATCGACGAACTGCGCCACCACTCCACTGAAGCCGGCGAGCGTCGTGCGAATCGTGCGGCCAAATCCGTGAATCGGCGAGACAGTCGAAGTCGTACCGACCGAAGAGACAGTTCCCGTTGGTACCGCAATGATCGAAGCCTGTGCGGCTTGCACGGTCGTGTTGGTTTGGGCGCTGTTGTTTGAAGTACCGAAATCGGTGGTCGGGGAGGTGGCGGCTGCCGTCGCCGTCAGCACTGTGCCGGCCGTCACATCCGAGCCCACTTGGACCGAAAGGGTGAACGTCGCCGACGCGCCGGCAGGCAGGGTTGCAATGGACCCGCCGCTGGCACTGAGTGTAAAGGACGGACCGGCGTTCTGAACGATTCCCGCGACCTGGGCATCGATGCCCGCGGGGAGCGTTTCGACGAAGCTCACGTTTTGCGAATCGGAGGGACCGTTGTTGGTGATCTTCACCTGATAGTTGGCGAACGATCCAGCCGTGACTGTCGCCGGGCCGGTCTGGGTGACGGACAAATCCGCCTGCGCGAGGATCCGGGTGTTGCCGGCAGAGGTATTGTTCGACGGATCATCGCTGGCGGGCAGACCCGACAGGGAGGCAGTTGGTGCGAGGATGGCGCCGTCGGGTACCGACGGGGAAATCAGCTCCCGAATTGTGACGTTGGCATCGCCGCCGGGGACCATGCCCGCTGGAAGCGTGAAGGTGATCGCCCCAGTCGTCCCGGCGGGTGGATTGGGAAGCGTGGGGAAACCGCTGCTGCCGCCGATCGAATCCAGCGGCGCGTTGCTGGGAATGTTGTAGGTGATGGTCGCGCCACCGGCGGGAATACCGCCGACGTTGGTGACATCGAGGATGTAGGTGATGAAGGTGCCGGCACGGAAGACCGATGGCCCTTCGACGCTGACCGCCAGGTCGGCTGGAGCATACGCTGTCGCGTTGGCGGTCGCGGTGTTGTTGGCGATGTTGCTGTCGGTGGTATTGCTGGTGACGCTGGCGGTGCTCGCGATGGCCGCGCCGGGCGAAACAGCGTTCGCGAGGTAAACCACATCAAATTCCGCCGTCTGCCCGGATGCGAGCGTAGCGATGTTGCCCGTGATGCTTCCCGTGCCGCTGGCGGGAAGATTGATGTCGAAGGAGAAAGCCGGACCCGAAGCCTGTGTGACCGAAACAAATGCCAGTCCGGTGGGGATCGCGCTGGTCCATGAGACGTTCTGCGCATCGCTGGGGCCGGCGTTGGTGACATCGATGACGAAGGTGTTGTTCTGGCCGATGATGACCGCGGGCTTGGGCACCGGCGGTGAAATCGTGCTGCCGGCATCGACGATCATCATGGGCGCTTTGTCGGTCACCCGCAGATCGGCGCGGGTCGCGACGGCGCTCGTTGAATCAGTGATCGAGTTGTTGGCTAAATTGGTATCGGCCGTGGTGCTGGTGACTGACAGCGCGCTGGGCAACGGCCCGGCGGGCGTGCTGGAGAGAACGGTGACGCTCACCTGGTACGTCGCTGACGTATGGGCCGGCAACGTGGGAATCGAGGCGACGGCATTTCCGCTACCCCCGACGTGCGGCCCGCCGGTCGACGAAGCGGGTCCGCCGGTCTGAATGATGGAATTGAATCCGGTGCCGGCCGGCAGAGTGTAAGTCAGTACGACATTCTGGGCATCGCTGGGGCCATTGTTGGTTGCGGTGAGCGTGTAGGTGAAATTGCTGCCCGCCGTGGCGGTGCCGCCGAGGATCGAAACTCCCACGTCCGCCTGCGGCGGCGAGATCGCGGTCGTGACTGATGCGGAATTGTTAGCCGTATTCAGATCGGTAGTGGTTGCGGTCGCGGCAATGGTGTTGGTCAGACTCGTACCGCTGGCCGACGGAGCGAGCATCGCGACGAGCGTGAAGGATGCCGAAGTACCGGTAGGCAAAGTACCAATACTTCCGCTGACGTTTCCGCCCGAGCCAGCCGGCGGCGTATTGAGCGTAAAGGCCGGTCCGGAATTCTGCGTGAGTGAAACGAAACTCATCCCTGTCGGCAGAGGATCCGAAAAGCTGACGTTCTGCGAATCGGATGGGCCGTTATTGGTGACTTTGATCGTGTAAGTAGCCGTAGCGCCGGGAACGATCGAAGAGGGGCCGGTCTGCGTCACCACCAGATCGCCTTGCGCGAGAATAAATGTGTTGCCCGATCCGGTGTTGTTTGAGGGATCATCGGACGGCGGTGTACCGGTCAACGTCGCAGTGGGAGCGAGGATCGTGCCGTTGGGCACATTCGGCTCGATAAAAAGGCGCAGGGTAACATTTGCATCGCCGCCGCTGACCATCCCCGCCGGCAGCGTGAAGCTCACCGGACCAGTCGTGCCTGGCGCGAGGTTCGGGAGCGAGGGGAATCCGCTACTTGCGTTGATTGAATCGAGCGGCGCGTTATCGGGAATGACAAAGTTGACCGTAGCGCCTCCTGCTAAAAGCTCGCCGACGTTGGTGATGTCGATCGTGTAGTTAATGAAAGTACCTGCCCGGAAGATGGAAAATCCTTCGACCGAGACGGCCAGGTCGCCGGGCGTGTAGGCCAGTGCTGTTCCGGTGCTGGTGTTATTGGTGGTGAGCGGATCGGCGGTGTTGCTGGTGACGGTCGCGGTACTCGTAATAGTACCTCCGTCGGCTACTCCATTCTGGGCAAAGACCAGATCGAATTCCGCTGTCTGGCCCGCCGGCAACGTTGCAATATTGCCGCTGATCGTTCCCGTTCCGCCAGTCGGCGTCGTGAGGGTGAAGACCGGTCCTGAAGCCTGCGACACTGATTCGAGCATCACGCCGAACGGCACGGCGCTGCTCCAGGTGACGTTTTGCGCGTCACTGGGGCCGGTGTTGGTCACATCGACGACCCAGGTATTGTTCTGCCCGAGAACGAAGACCGGATGCAGGACCGGTCGGGAAGTAGTCGTGCCATGATCGATGAACATCATCGGCGCGGTATCGGTGATTTTCACATCGGCCGACGTGGCAGCCTGCGTGAGCGTGTCGGTCACGGAGTTATTAGCAGTATTCGGATCGCTCGCAGAGCTGCTGACGGATGCGGTGCTGGGCAGCGGCCCCGCTGGGGTGCTGGGCAGCACCGCTGCATTAACCGTATAAGTGTAAGTCGCGTGGGAAGGCATCGACGCGATCTGGAAGATGACCGTGCCGTTTGCACCGACGTGCGGCGCGGAACTTGTAAAAGGTCCGCTCGCCGCAAATCCAAATGAGCTGAAGACGACGCCAGGCGCCAGTGCTTCGTTCAGCACGATATTCTGCGCGTCGCTGGGGCCGTTGTTGGTCAGTGTGATCGAATAGGTCAGCGGCGATCCTGCGTTAACTTGCGAGATGCCGGTGCTCATCGAGACGCCCAGATCCGCCTGTGGCTGGACGGGCGTCGTGAGCGACGAGGAATTGTTGGACGAATTCAGATCGGTCGTGGGCGACGAGACATTGAGTGTGTCGGTGAGACTTGTGGCGCCCAGACTTGAAGGTACGTTCCCAGTCAGTGTGAACGTAGCCGAGGCGCCGGTCGGCAAGGCAGCGATGTTTCCACTGACGCTTCCGCCCGAGCCCACCAGCAGGGGAACCAGAGTGAAGGTTGGCCCGCTGGTTTGCGTCAGAGACTGGAAGGTCATGCCCGGCGGTAGCGCATCGGTGAAGCTCACGTTCTGCGCGTCCGAGGGGCCGTTGTTGGTGACCTTAAGGGAATAGGTGGCCGGGGTTCCCGGGACGATGGCAGCCGGCCCCGTGACCTTGGCGGACATATCGGCTTGAGCCAGGATCTTGGTCGAGACGCTTTGGGTCGTGGAAGTATCGAAATTCGCCCATGCGGAGTTCGTCAGGATCGTGCCATCAGGCGTCGAGGATGGCGTGGTCTCTGTAATTACAAACGCCACATTATCTTCCGCTGGCAGGTTGATCGGGAACTTGATGATGCCGTTCGTACCAATTAAACCAGGAGGGAGAGCATAGCCATTGGGCGGGCTGATTGCCGAAATGGTCGCGCCCTGCGGCACATCGATCGTCAACACGCGCCAGCCGGCGCTTAGGCCTTCAGTGTCGAGCGTGAAGCCATATTGAGCAAAGGTTCCGGCCCGCGAAACCGCGGGGCCATTCACGAGCAGCTCTGTCGGCTGGAGGACCAGCGGCAGCGTCGCGGAATTATTGGCAAGATCGGGATCGAATGTACTCGAGCTCGCCGTGGCCGAATCGGATTTAGTCGGAACCTCGCTGGCCGGCCCGAGCTGATAGACCAGATCAAATCCGTCTACGGCTCCGGGAGTCATCGCAGGAATGGTCCATGAAACGGTGCCGGTCGCTCCAGCGACAGGCAGATGGATACCAGAGCCGCTCCGATCGGTGATCGATACCAAGGATGCGCCGACGGGAAGCGTGTCGGTCACAACTACGTTTTGCGCATAGGTCGGGCCGCCGTTCGTGACCTGAACCTCCAGTTTCCCCGTGTCGCCGGCCATGATCGCGGGGGTCGTTGACTCGTCGGTCAGACTGACGCGCAGGTCCGCGACGGTGATAACCGGGACGGACACCGACGCCGAATTGTTTGTCGGATCCGGATCGGGCGTGGCGCTCAGTGCCGATGCGTTGTTGCTGATCGGCATCGCAGGCGCAAGCGGATCCACTGTACTTTGAATACTGATGATGTCCGATTCACCTGCCGGCAGATTCGGCAGGCTGTAAATAATCGTTTGACCTGAAGGTCCACCGCCAATCACAGTTACTGTGCCGCCGAATTGATCTGCCGAACTCTTATAGGTTTCGGATGGCGGAAGGACTGTTTCAATCACGACCGATGTCGCATCGCTAAGTCCGTTATTGCGCACGACAATCTGGTAGTTGGCGGGAGCCCCTGCGGTAATGTTGCCCGGCTGGATCAGTGAAACAGCGAGGTCCGCTGACGTCACCACATTACTGGTGACGCTGGCCGTGTTGTTGATTGGATTATCGCCTGATGTCGTCGTCGAGACGGTGACGGTGTTGGTTATCGCGTTGGGCGCCGCCGGCATGTTAGACGGCAGCGTTCCCACAAGCTGAAATACCGCCGATGTACCCGCTGGCAGAATGCCTGTTCCGCTGGCCGTCCCCACCGCGCCCGGTGAAGGCGTCTGCAGCGAAAACGGCGCGCCGCTCGTTTGCACGAGTGAGCTAAAGAGCATTCCAGGCGGCAAATTGTCGAGGAATGAGACGTTCTGCGCATCAGACGGACCGCTGTTGGTGAGCGTGATCGTATAGGTCGCGCTGCCGCCGGCGGTGATGTTGGCGGGGCTCGTCATCGCCGCAGAAACGTCCGCCTGGGCGATCACGTTGGTTGTCAGGGACGTGCTGTTGTCGCTGGCGTCATCGTCGCTTGCCAGCGGCACGACCGTGGCCGTCGGCACAACAGTGCTGCCGTCGGGCGCGGAAGGATTGATACGCTCAAAGAGAGAGATGCTTTCGGTTTGTCCCGGCGCCAGGCCCGGGTAGAGCTCGAACGTCACCGGCCCGGTCGTGCCGGGGGCGATGGTCGGCACCTCTTCCAAATTGTTGGCGCCAATAGAAACAATCGGGGCATTGGCGGGAATGTTGAAGGTGACCGTTCCGCCACTCGCGTTCAGATCTCCTACATTCTCAACCGTCAACACATAATTAATGAGTGTACCGGCTCGGAAGATGGTCGGCCCGAATAGGGTTGGCGACAGGTCGCCGGGCTTGGATATAGTGACGGTTGCCGAGGCGGTGTTGTTCCAAGGGTTCGGATCAACACCGTCACTGCTTATGGTGGCGGTCTGTGTCGCGGACGCCCGGGCCGTCGAAGGATCCAAATGATATATGACCGTTTCGACGCTTGATCCACCCGACGACATCGCTGGAATCGTAAATACGACCGTTGGGATGCCTTTGATGGTTTGAAGCTGATAGCTGTCGCCAGTCGCGGAAACTAAGGTCGCACCCGCAGGCAATGGGACCAGCACCTGTACATTGTGGGCGATGCTGGGGCCCGCGTTTGTAACGGCAAACGTGAGGGCGTTGTCGTCCCCCGCGACCAGAACCGGCACGGGCACCGGAGGATGCTCGCCATCGCCGTGACCGATGATCCGGCTTGGCAGCGTGATGGCAACGCTCAAATCGGACACGAGCTGCGCACTGGAATGGACCTCGACGGAGTTATTGGTCGGATCTGAATCGGCAGTACTACTGCTCACTGTAGCCGTATTTACCAACGGTGTGCCATCGAGCGTGTTGGGCGCCACGACGCAATTGAGCCGCAAATTGGCAGTTGCGCCTGCCGCCAGAGATGGGAAGGTAATGGTGACGACATTTTGATCGTTAACGCTTGCCTGGATGCCCGACGTGTCTGCGCTGGTGACCGATGTAAAAGACAGTTGCGGCGGAAGCTGATCGACCAGCACAATATTTGACGCGTTGGCCGGGCCGTTGTTGGTCACCTGGAATGGATAGGATGTGTTTCCGCCGATCGGTGGGTTGACATCGCCCCCTGCCATGAGCGCCAGGTCTGCGGGAGTCTGGGCGACACTTGTAACGCTGGCAGTGTCGTTGCGTGAAATGTCGCCAGAACTGGTCGTGCTGACGGTTGCAGTGTTCGTGATGGAGTCACCGGCTGCAACGCCGGGGGCGACTATCACCGCAAGTGTGAACGTAGCGGAGCCGGGAAGCATCGTAGCAATCTGCCCGCTGACCGTACCATTGCTCCCGACAGCGGGCGTGGCGAGCGTGAAGGTCGGGCCGCTGGTCTGGGTGATGCTCTCAAACTGAAGCGTCGGTGGAAGGACATCGGCGAAGCTCACATTCGAGGCAACGCTCGGACCCAGATTGGAAACGGTCAACTGATAGTTGAATACACCATGTACTGGAATCGTCGGCACCGGCTTCATTGCAACGGCGACATCGGACGCCGCAAACACCGTCGTCGATACTGATGCCGCATTGTCACTTGGATCGTTGTCGGTCGGCGTGGTCGTGATGGTGGCCGAATGGGTTGCAATTGTGCTGGCCGGAACCGATGGATCGACCGCTTCAGTAAATTGGAATATACCCGCAGACGAAATCGGGATGTTGAGCGTTCCGGTGCTGCCGACCGCCGGCAGCGAACTACCAGGACCAGTCACGGATGCGAGAGTGAAACCATCGGGTACAACATAGGTCAGCGTGGCATTGGTGGGGAACGTAACGCCAAGGTCATTGACCGATACGGTGTAAACGGGTTTGAAAAAGGAGCCGGCGAGAACGACGGGCGTTCCCGTCATTTGAAGGCTCAAGTTGGTGGCGTATTTCCATTGAAGCGAATCCTGTGATCCCGTTGCAACCGCGGGGCCGTTGATGGTCTGACCAGAGATTGTCACCTGATTGGTAAGCACCTGATAGAGGACAGGGCTTGGATTTGCGGCGGTGATTTGAATCGTCGCGGAGCCCACGGACATCGACGATGCAATTGCCGTCACCGGGGAATTCGCGCCCGGCGTTGCACTGACTAAATTGAAAGCGGCCGCCCCGCTAGTCTGAACCGCGGACACGAATGTCAGCGGCGAAGGAAGCAGATCGGTCAGCACCACGTTTTGAGCTACATTCGGACCGGAATTCGTGACCGTGATGCTGAACGTTACGTTGTTTTGGCCGATTGGAATTGCGGCAGGCGCAGTGACAGTGGCTTTGAGAGTCGTTGTGAATACGGCATTGGTCTTGACAGAAGCAGTGTTGTTCGATCCATTCGGATCGCTGTTGGTCGGGCCGTTGGCCGATGCAAACTCGGTGAAGACATATTCAGGCACTGCCTGAAATACGGGTACCGACTGCATTACTTGAAACGACTCGGACGATCCCGCAGGAAGCGTGCCGCCTTGAGGACCAGAAATCTGAGTAGCCTTTGGACTGGGCAGTGACTGGTTAGTATTGAGGATGAGTGCGGATGATGTGAACGTCGGGACCAGATTCTGCACATCGTCCGGGCCGTTATTCGTAACGGTCACTTGATAAAACGCTTGCCCGCCGAGCTGCGCGTATTGGGGGCCGGTCATCGTAACCGCGAGATCGGAAGCGCTGAGTAACTGCCGGATTTCCAGCGACTCGACCCAGGCGCGCACCGCCTCCTTCGTTGATTGGCCAGACTTGCGTTTTGACAATAAATGACGCTGGCTAGCGCCCGTTTGAAATGAACGATGCCCACGGGAACGCCGATATCCGAGCCGGTCCATAGTCTGCCCTCCGCCGAGACACGAGATGCGCACCGATAGCCGTGGAGGAAGACAGGCTCATTTTCTCCCGGATATGAATACAACTCGTCCGGCTGCCCTAAGTCCTCAAGCCCTCCACGCAAATCGTGTTGGTTAGGATACCGAAGCGTTGGGCCATTTGCTATAAGATTTTGCACTTGGGGGATTTGGGAAAAGAGCGCAATTGGACTGCAACTTTAATGCTTATTCTGGATGGAGGGCGGCGTTTTACGCTCCGTCGGATAGAAGTCTTCAGGTTTGGTCGCGAATTCTTTGGATTGCCACGCGGGCGACTGCTTTGGCGAAGGGGTGTCGTCAATCGTTGAAAGTGGTGAAGCGGCTGGAGTTCCGTCAGAGTGTTCGGTTTCCTGCGGGGGCGCCTCGTTCGATCTGCGATCCGAGCCAAGCATTACAGCGCTGCCTGGAGTCGAGGAAACCGGCCGATTCCGCACCTTCCACAGGCTCAACCCCTTCACGGCTTGCGGCTTACTCACGCGTCCGAAAGCCAGAAGATTCATCAATAAGGGCCAGAAGACGCCGCCGATCAATCCGTAAGCGATTATGGATGTCAGCACCGGATAGTCATCCCACCATGCATAACGATATTGAACCCCCGCCGCCCGATGCATGACTGCAAGAAAATCGAGGATGCTGGGCGACAGCCCCTTCATGCGATACTCCCGGCTCCAATCCGGCCCGCCGGGCTTATTCAGCGCAGAGAGGTCGATCATTGGCTCGTAAGGCTGGTGAGCAAGAAACCAGACCTGCGCCCAGCCGCCCTGATGCCGCCCCTCCACCACTTCCGGCGCGCCGGTGAAATAGAGACCGCTAACGAGATATTGCTTTTGTGACGAGCCCTTCGTGTCATTGCCTATGCGCGGACAGACTGTAATGTCCCGAAATCGTGGGCGGCCCTCCGCCTGCGCCGTCAGCGATTGCTCGAAGATCTTCTGATCGCCCAGGCAGTATCCAAGTCCGTCAACGTAATCCCCATGCATGTCCGCCTGGCGTTGTTTGCGAAGCTGGCCGGCGACAAGCCCCAAGGCCAGGGCAATCGCCATCCAATGCCACCATCTCAATGCGGTCCACTCGATCATTCATCCCCCCACCGTCGGCGTCTTCACGGGCTGGTCCGGCCCCTGCTCCTTGACCTGTTCCCACGAGAGCATCTGATGCGGATGAAAGGTCAATAGCGACGGGTCGTACGATGTGAAAGCGCTGACGTGCAGGTCGTCGAACAGCACATTCGTTCCGCCGCGGTGCATCAGGAAGCCGCCCTGGTCGGGAAAGAGCAAGGCGGGAGAAAGATAGTCGTCGCGATCGTCGTCGCTGGTCGGGTTGTCGCTGGTGCCAAAGGGCGGCGGATAAAGCCCCGGTGCGGTGCATTCGCCCAGGATAATGAAGCGCGAACTCATCTTGACATCGGTCCACTTGATGGAATGCCGGCCATTGATCCCCGCCCACTCCGCTTCGATGAAATAGTTGTAGAATTTGGCCGGAAAGGAAGGACAGTTATAAACCGGTGACGTGGGCGAAAGGTCGGCCGACATTTCCTCGACCCATCCGATGCCCGGATCGTCGTAGACGCTGGAGCCATGCGGATAGGTATGCCAGCCCGACCATGCGGGAAGCCAGCCATCGTTGGCCTGGCTGTAGGATTGGAAGGCAAGCCCGATCTGTCTCATTTGGTTTGCGCAGGTGATCCGCTTGGCATCCTCGCGGACATTTCGCATCACCGGCAGCAGAAACGATATCAGCAGCGCAATAATTCCAATTACAACTATAATCTCCACCAGCGAAAAGCCGCGCCGCGACGGCCGATCCCGTAGCACAGCCTTCCAGGCTGTGATTCTCCGCCCACAGCCTGAAAGGCTGTGCCACGAAAATGTATCGAGCTCGTGGATTGCCCTGCGTCCTTCGAGATTGAACGTCTCCGCCGGCATCATTTGGCTTCGATCACGTTAATTTCGCTGTAGAAGGTATGGCCCCATTGATCGTCGGTTTCGGTCGGGAACATCACAAACAGCAGATAACGATAATTCCCCAGCGTTCCCGACGGATCGGAAACCCGCACGGCATACCGCCCGCCCGGCGGCCCCTGCTTCGGACGGGTATCGACGCTAGCAATCACAGACCAGCCGCAAGTCGACGGATCGGTGCCGATCTTGGGCACGGGATTGAAATCCTTGGCCGATCCATCGCTGCCGTACACTTTGTACTCTTGAGGCGCGCGATGATCCTTGTGCCAGGAATAGCTGGTGATCGCGGCAATGGAAATCACATGGCCCAGATCCAATTTAACGCGCCCCTCCAGCGTGTTCTCATCGAACTTCAGATTCTGCCGGGGCATGTCTTCGTTGTCGGGCATGCGCCCATCGACCAGCCGGTCCGGCGGGCCGGAATCGAAGCCGAGCCTTCCATCCACAATTGAGACTGTTGCGAGCCGAGCGGCATTGTTGGGATCTGGCGCTGGCACGCGATCGTATGGCGTCTGCGCCGTCACCGCCTGGCGTGGCAGATGATCCACCTCGACCTTCGCCGCGCCGCAACAAATCAAAAGTGATGCGGTGACGCATGTTGCGATGAGCCGGCTCATGGCGTCTCCTTCCGCAGCAGGCGGTCGAGCGTTCCAA
>JANWHF010000088.1 GCA_025450555.1 Tepidisphaeraceae bacterium
AAATCGCTGACGGTCAAAGCGCACGCCTACACGGCATGAAAGGATCTCACGGCGCCGGATAGTTGGGCTTTTGCCCTTGCAGCACCGCCATGATGTCGCGAACGACCCAGCTCATGTTTTCCAGGGCCGTGCGCGTGCGCGCCGCGACGTGAGGCGTCAGCAGGACATTTGGGAGCCCGAGCAACGGAAAATCCGGCTTGGGTGGCTCGGGCCAGAAGACATCCAGCGCCGCGCCGGCCAATCGATTCGCTCGAATCGCGTCGGCCAGCGCTGCCGTGTCCAGCACTTCGCCCCGGCTCGTGTTTAGCAGAATCGCATCGGGCTTCATCAGAGCAAGCTGCTCTCGCCCCACCATATTCTCATTGCCCGGCAGCATCGTCACATGCAGGCTCAGAATATCCGCCTCGCGATACAATCGATCTTTCTCGACCGGCTCGGCTGGAAAAGCGAGCTGACTCTGCACGTCCAGCAGATCGTTATAAATCACGCGCATTCCAAACCCGTGCGTCGCGATATGGCCCACGCGCCGGCCGACACGTCCCATCCCCAGAATTCCCATCGTCAGCTCGTTGAGCTGCCTGCCGCGAACCGTGTTGCGAATGCGCTTGAACTCCGTTGGCTCATAGACCTTCTCGCGAAACAATGCCCACGGCCGAAGGAGTTGGAGGATGTATCCGAATATGAAATCCCCCACCGCCAGCGTATTCGCGTCGGGCGTGTAAACGACCTCGATCCCCCTGCGCCGGCAGGCCGCGATGTCGATGTTCTCCAGCCCGACACCGCCGCGGCCTACCACTTTCAGCTTCGGCGCGCCGGATAAAAACGCATCGGTCACGCGCGTGTAGGTTCGGACGATCAGGCCCTCCGCCAGCGCCAAACGCTGCGGAAATCGCGCATCGTCTACCGGAATCTCCTCCACCGTCGCGCGCTGGCGCAACCAGTTGAGTGGAGTGGGATCGGATCCTTCCGTGACCAGAACCAGCGGTGGAGTGTTGCTCACCTGCGTCTCTTATGTCTTCGCGTAATCGGAATCTTTGCTCCAAGTCGCAACGGTTTGGGCGCAAGCGTCACCGGTTGCTCCGCGCTCACCGTTGCGCCGGTCGGTGAATAGACCCGATCAAACCGACTCTGCACCGGTTTCGCCTGCACCGCCTCTCCCGGCGGCAGATCCGTCCAATCGGCGGGCGGCGGCGTCGGTTCGAAACCTTCGAGCTTCGCCTGCGGGATGACCATGTTGATCAGCGCCTCAACCTTCGTCAGCTCATCCCCCTGCTCGCGCGTGACAAAAGTGAATGCCTTTCCCGCGGCTCCCATCCGCGCCGTGCGCCCGACGCGATGCACGTAAATCTCAGGATCTTCAGGAATATCGAAATTGATGATGTGGCTGATATCTGCCACGTCGATTCCCCGGCTGGCCAGGTCGGTCGCCACCAGCACGTCAAATTTCCCGCCGCGGAAATTCTTCATCACGCGGTCGCGCTTGTTCTGCGCCAGGTTGCCGTGGATTTCGCGGCATTCGATGCCGTCGGAATGCAGCCGCTTGGCGATCTTCTCCGCACCCCGCTTGGTTCGGCAGAAGACGATCGCCAGCTCCGGGTTTTCCTGCTCCAGCAGCTTCTTGAGAAGCCGATATTTGTCCCAGATCTGCACCGAAAAATAATATTGCTCGACGCTCTCGACCGTCGGCCTCTCATCGGCGCCGGGCGCGATGAGCTTTTCCACCGGCTCGCGCATGTATTTGCGCGCCAGTCTTTCGATTTCCTCCGAAATCGTCGCCGACACGAAAATTGTCTGATGCGCGCGATCCTGCGGCGGCGATTCGTTCTCCCCTTGCTGCGCGCCTTCTTCGCTCGGCTGCTCCTGTCGCCGCACGCCCTTCACGCGCGCCAGGATATTGCGGATGTCGTCGCGGAAGCCGATGTCCAGCATCCGGTCCACTTCATCGAGCACGACGAAGCGGATGTTCTGGAAGTCGATGATTCGCCGATCCAGCAGATCGATCACCCGGCCCGGGGTCCCGATCAGAATCTCCGGATGATACTTGAGATGCTTGACCTGGGCCGCGATCTTTTGGCCCCCATACACCGCCAGCGACCGGATGGGCGTGTACTGCCCCAGCCGCTGTACCTCGGCCTCCACCTGCACCGCCAGCTCGCGCGTCGGCACCAGGATAATCGCCTGCGTCGCCAGCCCCTTCTGGCAGCGCGCCAGAATGGGAATGGAAAAGGCCGCGGTCTTGCCCGTGCCGGTGCGCGCCTGCCCCAGCAGATCAACCCCGGCCATCGCGCGGGGAATCAAAAGGGCCTGAATTTCCGAAGGCGTGGTGAATTTCAATTCCGCCAGCGCCCGCAAAATCGATGGCCGCACGCCCAGCGCAGCAAACGCCTCCGGCACCGGCGGGTGTTCAGTCTTGTCGCTCAATGGTTTTCAAATCCGTTCATAAAGTGTGGACGGATTGTATGGAACGAGTGGAGATGGAACAAGAAACTCAGTGCAATATGCGTTTAAATCAGTTGATCCAGCCCCCCGAACCCCAGCATTTCATATGTGAAGAACGGCTCGGCGTACTCGGTCCCAATCCTCCCGCCATAAAACTTGCCCATGGTTTTGACCATATCGACGACGGGGCTGCTGTTTTCGATGAATTGGGAGCGGTAGGCATTGAGCGCGGCGATCTTCATTTCGATCTGATGGCTGACATCCAGGCAAAACGTCGGCTGGAAATTCATTCGCAAATGCGTGCAGAAATAATAGATGATCCGTTTGGGATACCAGGGCTCGCCGGGGATCGTGGTCTTGGTCAGCTTGGCATCGAAGCGGGCATCTTCGCCGATGCGGGTGGTGGCGACGTGATCGGGATGCGCGTCGATCGGGTAAGGCAGAAAAATCCAGTTGGGCTGATGCTGACGGATGACTGCCGCCACACGATGGCGCGCTTCCAGCGAATGCACGACCTGACGGTTGGGCAGGCCTAGAAGCGTGCGACTGACGCCTAATAATTTGGCGGCGACAGCCGACTCCTCGGCCCGGCGCTCGGGAGTGCCCAACGGCGTCGGCTCGCCATTGGTCATATCCAATAGATGCACGCGATGTCCCTGCACGACCATTCGCGCGATCGTTCCGCCCATCCCCAATTCCTGATCGTCCGGATGCGGACCAATGACTAGGATCGATGCCATGGGCGAATCATATCCTCTCTGGTGGACAGATTCGCAAGGCGCAGAAGGGCGATGCTCATTTTGGCGAAACGGGCGCTCCGGCCAATCGCTTGGAGATCCAGTCGATCATGGCCTGTGCCGGTGTCGTATCCGTCGCGTCGGCTCCCTGCGACCAGAGCGACAAGGCAAAACTCGTCTCGCGCTCGGCAGCATACGGTTGCTCGCTCATCGGCGTCATGAGCTTCGCGCAGTCAGCGAAGTAGCCGGTCGGCAGCTTCGAGCAGGCCTGCGCATTTTGCGCGGCTTGAGCCGCCGCGCGAATGAGCGGTAAATATTGATTGTGGATGGCTGGCCATGCTGTCATCGGCGCTGCGTCATCATTTAAAAATGCAGTAAATGCAGCGATTGTTGCGTCCTGGTACGGTTGCAGAGCGGCGCGAAGCTGGTCGGAACTGATCGTCCAATCGACCCATTGCGTGAGCGAATCCATCTGCTGGATGATCGATTCGGTCGTCTCGGCCTCACGAAGGGAAGCATAGAGCGTATTGAAAGATTCGAGGCGTGCAAACGTAGATCGATCGAGAGGCTTGCCCGACCCTAGTTCCGTACCCAGTTCTGAAACCAGGTTCGCGCGGTGCGTTTCAATCGCTTCGGCCTGGTCACCCATGTACTGCTTCTTGATCTGGGGCGAAATCCCAGCAGATGCTGCGGTGAAAGCCCCGGCAATCTGCCCCAGCCGATCGGTATCCTGGACAAATTTGATTGCCGCGTCGCGACGAGCCGACGTCACGGCGCCAGCTAATTCGGTCATGGCTGTAACCGATCTTCGTTCGAGCATGCCATAGGGACGAAGCTTGTAGGTTGAAAGCACCTGCACCGATTTGTTGAGCCGCTCGATGGAGCCGATCAGATCGAGCGAATTCCGCATCCGATCGATCAAGCCGCGCAGGCGGCTAAGTGTTCCTGTAGAACCATGTAGCGGATCAAAAGCCGACGCGGCATCCAGAAACTCGGTGCGCTCCGCAATGATCTGCTTTTGGAGCAGGTCGATCGCCTTCTGCTGATTGAGCGAAAGCCCGGCCGCGGAGTGAGGCTGATCGATCTCGGCTGAAATCGCGGCAAAGCGGCGAATCACCGCCAGAAGCAGCTCGCCCTTTTCCGGATTTCGCTGCGCCCAGTCCATGGCAGATGCCAGCTTAGTCTGCGAAGCGGCCGGCAGAGAAATCCCTTCACCGGCGCCTATGAGCTGCTGGGGATCGTTGAGCGATGCAAGTCGATCGAAGCCAGCCTCGCGCGTGCGCGGATCGTTGATCAACGCCAGCGCCTGCGTGATCGCTGCTTCCGCTTGCGGCTTCGCGAGGGCATCACTGGGAAGCCCGCGAATGAGCGTCAGGGCCGATCGCAGAGATTGCTCCAGCGCCTGCGCTTCATCCTTTTTTTTGACATCGGAAGCAGCCGTCGCCGCATACCTGGCAAGCATTTCCAATTCGTGCCGCAAGGGACCGGAAACTTCTGCCGATTGCGCTTGCGTCACAAGATCGGAAAGCGATTGCGAGCGGTTCGCCTCACTTGCCTGATCGGAAACGGCGGCCGGTCGCATTTTGGGCAGCTTGTCCACCTCGCCCTGGTTCGGCCCCGCCGCGAGAATCAAATCGGTCGCCATCGTCTGGCATGTCGAATCCAGATCGGCCACGCTCTTGATGGCAGGCAGTTTGTAAGTCATCTCATGCAGACGATGGAGCCCATCGAGCTGGGTCGGTGTCAGCGATGAAGGAGCGGACTGATATCGCTTAACGAGGCCATCGCCCACCGATGCAACCTCGCCGGCGCGCAAGGTGGCGCAAACCTGAAGAGGATCTCCCAGCGGAGCATCCGCCGCGTGGGCGAGCAGCCAGCGTTCGATCAAATGGATGTCAATCTGAAGATCGACTTTGGCGCGATCGGCTGCCGCCACATCGTTCTCGTGGGCAAGATCGACGGCAATTTGCGTTTCAAGCTCGGAAATCTGCTTGTCCAGCAACGTGACCTGTGGGCCAGTAGGTTTGGTCTCTGGCGCAGCGAATGCCGGCGCGGCCATCACGCACATCAGTGTGGCGTATCCCGCCATTCGCAAAGCTCGCAAGGTGAACTTTTTCACTTCAACCCCTTCATCAATCTTTGCCCAGCCCCAAAACATCAATCATTGATGCGCGGCTGAAACTTCAGCCGCAGGCGCGCCTTTCGGCACTGCCGAAGCCTCATGGTAAACCCGTTCGAGCGCGGCAACCATGACCTGTGCATCAAATCGGCCGAGGGCAAATTCCCGCCCCGCCTGCCCCATCGCTTTGCGTCGTTGCGGATCCGCAAGCAGCAACTCCAACGCTTCAGCAAGCTTGGCCTTGTCAAAAGCCGGCACGGCAAA
>JANWHF010000089.1 GCA_025450555.1 Tepidisphaeraceae bacterium
GCCTACACCGCCGGCGGCTGGCTCTTCCGCCTGGACAAAGGCGGCAAAGCCTGCACCTTCCGGCCCATTGTCAATCCAAATTTTGAAAAGATCGCCGCCGCCCTGGAAACAATTTGCGCTGAAATGCAATAAAGGAAACGTTGAATCTTCTTCTGGAGGGCGCAGTTCCCTGCCGCCGAAGAAAAGGGGATGAGTACATTTATTGCGAAAATGTACTCATCCCCTTTTTTGCTTGAAGATCGTCGGGCGGCAGGTGACGCGCAAATCCGCAGATGATCGAAAAGAGCCGCGCACGAAGTAAGTGGATTAGCGCGAGCCTGCGCCAATCCGCTTACTTCGTGCGCGGCTCCTTAATTTTTGCTCCGCTCGCGGCGTCGCAGAAGTGACACCCGCGACGCCGTCCGGTGTGGTGTCACGCTCCGCTCGGCTCCCCCACCGCTTCGGCAAGGACTGCTTCGGTAGCGCTCGAGCTCTCGACGACCGTCCGCCCCAATTCCGATTCGATCTGCTGGCGAACCTGTTCCTGCTTGGGATAGCGCACTTCGCGATAGCCGCTGACCTGCTCGGGGCAGGTCAATGCGCGCATCGCCAACGCATACCCCGCGTCATGCGAAAGATTCACCCGATCCAGCAACCCGGCATACCAGTCGCGGAACTCGACTTCGCGTCGATGCCAGCCGGGCATTTTGCGCAGCCATTTCATCCGCCGAACGATGTTCAGGTGCCAGTCGCGCGTGGTGATATTGGGACGGAATCGGAATCGGCCGATGGTAATTTCCGGCTTCGTATGGTGCTTGTAGATGATGCAATCGCCATTGGAGACGTCGATGCCATATTTGACGATATCCCGCTGCTTCTTCTCCCATCGCGTTAGAAGATATGAAACATACGGCTCATCCTTGATCAGCGTCACCTTCGCCAGGTTCCAGATGACCGCGACGGTCGCGGCAAATCCGCGGGCCTTGGAATCGCGCCGATAGACCGATCGCACGCGCTCGACATAGCGCTTGGAAAGCGTCGGATCCTGATACTGCATCAAATCGTAAATGCGCACCGCCATGTCATACTTGGCCTGGTCCGGCAGGTCGCGCATCTGCTTCATCGCGCCTTGAACCTGCCGCTCGAAGGTCATCGCGATCGATCGGCCAAACATCCGGCTCTTGCGAAGGATTCGCACCTTGTTGGTGACCAGTTGCTCCCAGGTCTGCGGCTCGGGCTTGCGCGGAAGCGCCCGTGGCTCAAGGGCCAGCTTTCGGCCGATGTTGAAAGCCTTGAGGTTCTTGCGGTGATCGCGCCGGATCGAATCCTTGATCGCCCAGGCGATCGAGTGGGCCGACACCGGAATCAGGCCAAGCTGGTAAGCGACGCCCAGCAGCATCAAGTTCGCATAGAGCTTGCTGCCCAGCCGCTGCTCGCACAATTCCGAAAGATTTTTGGCAAACGAATGCTCGGCACGGCAATGATCGAAGATTTCGTCCCGCAACGCATCGGGATCAAAATTGTCCTTGCCCAGCAGCGTGTAAACCGTCGGCTGCTTATAGGTGTTGAGCACGGCAAACGTGCAATCGGGCGACGCCACGCGGAACTGTTCCCGCGGATCGATGGCGCGGGCGGCCTCCAGAATGTCGATGCCCATTAGCAGGTCGGCTTTGCCGTAAGGAATCGAGCCGGTCGTCGGGTAAATCGAACCCGGCGTCGAAGTTGGCTTTGGTGCTGCGCTAGCAGTCTGCGGCGCGACTTGTTGTGATGAAGTCTCGGCAGCCTGCGATTCCCGATCGGCCCAGTTCAAAGTGGACTTCAGGCGACGGACGTTTTCCGAATCCGGCGCGGGGATCGGTGCGCGAACCTCAGGAACTTCATCGCACACAAACGTGATTTGCGAATAGACGCCGCCGTTGCGAATCGCCAGGCCCTTTTTGTCGGCAAAGATGACGCGATAGCCTTCTTTGTGGCCCGCGCGGACGAGGATGGCATTGACCACGCCGATGCCCATGCCGCCAACGCCTGCCATATGGGCGCGCCACGTATCGCCCGGCTTGCTCATTGGATGCACCGGCGTGGCTTCGGGCAGCTTGTCCAAGTCCATGTGCGGCAGCGTGTATCGCCGGCGCCGCTGCCGAATGACGGTGATCTGCTCGAAGCTGGGGCAAGGCTTCACATTCGTGCCGGCCTCATTGCTCACGCGCACGCGCTCGCAGGCGCCGTCGTTGACGCACCAGGTCAAATCGGTGTCGATTTTCTTGCCGTAGTCAGTATCGATATTGGTCAGACCCGGGCAGGCGGTCTGCTTGGTGCATTCATAGCACGCCTCGCACACCTCCGGCGTCACGTTCATGTGCGTCTTGCGCGGCAGATACCCATGCTTCTTGATCGTCTTGCGCTCTTCGCGGAGGACTGCTCGCTGATGGGTGATGCCGCACTCTTTGTCGGCGATGATCACTTTCACGCCGTCGCGAAGAATCGTTTCCTCCAGCACGCGCTGATAGCGCGACCGATCGGCGGGCGAGAGTCGCTCTACTGTCAACGGGCTGGTGCCCGCCATCCCGCGCACGATGGATTCGATGTTCTGAATGAATGAGCGATTGCCCAGCACATCCAGTTCCGTGCCGGCATGCTCCTGGTGGCCAGTCATCGCGGTGGTTTTGTTTTCCAGGATGATGTAGGTGATGTCCTGCCCGGCCTTGATCGAATTGGAGATGGCGATTTGTCCGGAATGGAAGAAGGTGCCATCGCCCATAAAGACGATTTGCTTGTTGGTGATGAATGGATCGATTCCCGAACCGGTGCCACCGCCGAGGCCCATGCCCGAATAGTTGTGCATGAGCTGCTCGGTGGGCGCGAACATGAGCATGGTGTAGCAGCCGGTGTCACCATGCGCCACCAGATCGACCGGAGGCAGGCCGTGTCGCTGCGCCATGTACTTCGGGTCGGCCAGGTTCTTGCGAAGCTCCAGCAGCGTTGCCGAGCTATCGCGATGCGGACAGCCGGGGCAAAAGGTCGGCGTGCGCGATACGACCTTCTGATCGAACACCTCGAGCTTTGGCTTGCTGGCCTTGCGGATTCGATCCAGCTCGGCTGAAAGCCGGCCATTGCGCATTTCGGCTGGGATTTCTTCCGTCGCCTTGATCAGGGGGATCAGGAGCTGGGCCAGAACGGATGGATTCAGGCCGCGCGTTTCGGGAATCCCTTTTAGCCCGCGCGGGAAAGCTTTGCCCCACAATCGGCCAGCCAGTTCAGTCGCCTGCTCGGGCGGCAGCACATGGAAGAGGCCATCGCGAACGTTTTTCTCGAGGAAGCTTCGCCGTTCTTCGATGACGATGACGTCTTTGCAGCGCTGGGCAAACTCTGCCACGAGCCTTACGTCCACCGGGTAGCTCATGCCCATCTGAAGGATCGGGAAGAGACCGTCGAGCCCCAGATCCGCCAGCACATGCTGAAGATACGGCCCCGCCATGCCAGTCACGACAAAGCCGAGCGGTGCTTTGGCCGAAGTCGTCTGAAGTTTGCCGGACAATTCCTGCGATGTCGACGGACGAGCAGGAATGATTCGATTGATCCCCAGTTCGCGCGCAGCGGCAAGCGTCTTCTCGTTCCGCTCCGGCATGCGCAATTCCTGCTGCCAGGTGCGCGGCGGCAGAAGCACTTTGCCAAGATCCACCTGCTGCGTATCGAGAGCGATCTTCTGATTGCTGTTGATGGCGGGAAACTGATTCTTGCGGCAATCGACCGTTCCCCCGCCGTCGGCTTGAACGGTGGTGACGATGTAGCCGATGTACAACCCCGCAGCCTGCGAAAGGCTGAAGCTGGAGTTGATCCAATCCTTCATTTCCTGCGGCGTACCGGGCTCGACCACCGCCATGCGAAGATGCTCGCAGAGAAATCGACTGTCCGCCGGCACCTGCGTGCTGTCGCACCACGGGTCATCGCCCATGATGATGACCGCCCCACCCTGTGCATGCGCGCCGGATAAATTTCCCAATGCCAGCGCATCAGAAGCGACATGCACGCCCACGCTCTTCATCACGCCAATCGCGCGGCAGGCGGCCATCTGTGAGCCATTGACCGCGGCAACGCCAAGCGCTTCGTTATTGGCTTGAAACGCGCGGACACCATGCGTTGTGAGGACATCTTTGATGTCGCCGAGAATGTCGAAAAAGCTGGCGACAGGCGAGCCGGGATATCCGGTCAGGAGATGAACGCCGCCCTCGGTTTCGAGGGCGCCCTTAATGAGCAGTTCGTTGCCAGTAAATACTTCACGACCGCTTTCGGTCAGAAAGCGCGGGTCGGTAGCCATGTTCAGTCGATCCTTGTGCGGTAGAGCGGAAAATCAGAAACTGATCTTTCCGCCGCGGCGTGGCTTACGCGACCAAAGACGCGCAGGAGACGCCGATGGAGTAACCGCAACAACAGGGGACTCTGGGCCGATGGGAACTCATTTCCCACGGGAGGTTTGCCCGCGGCTTCAGCCGCCTGGATTGGCCTCCCCTGCCGGGAGTTTATGGCCGGCAGGACCGTCAGTTTTTAAGCCCTCCCAATCGAACTCGAGCCCGGTTGGGAAAGGTTTATTGTAGCACTACGCCGGGAAAATGCGAAAGGATGCAGGAAAATCCAGACATCATCAATCGACCGACTTTTCTTTGCCCGATTGAAGATTCGATGTGCGCTCATGCTCGTCGGCATCCTGCGCTTTGGAAGGTCGATCCAATTCCTGCGAGTCCGCACCGGGATGATCACCGTCGCCATTGTGGCCGTGGCTGTAGTCGCGCCACACGGTTTCCAGTTCCTGCGCCTTCTCGGCAATTTCGCCAACCAGATTGGTGATGCGCTGCGGGCTGGGGATTTCATTGTGCTCTTGCAAGGCTGCCTCTTCGGGCATTTCACTGTCTTCTGGTTCGGCGAGTTCGGCAATCTCGTCCTCGATGTCCGCCTCGCTCATATTGATTTCGATCTTCCGCTGCGGCTGGGGCTCAGCCCGCGGCGCGGGCGGATCCGCGGCCTCTTCACGAGCAGTTTCTGGTGCAGCAACATCTGCCAGGTCGGCCGCTTCAAAGTATGAATCCATTTCCACCGGCAGGCGATCATCCTCTGTTGCCTCCGCGATAACCGGCTCACTCGCCGGCGCTTTGTCTGGTGGAGGTTGCGGTGGCGACGCTTCTTCCGCCAGCGGGATCAGGCTATCGATTTCCGCCGCCCTCTCGCTCAGCTTCGAACTGCCGGCTTTTGAATCTTCTGATTTGATGGAAAGCGATGAGCTGGAATCAAACGACTGGCCGACCACTGGCAGATGATCTGGTTCGTCCGCCAGCGGAATCGCATCGGCTGCCGCCGCACTGTTCTTGTTACTCCCCGGCGGAATTTCTTCCCCGGCCAGAGCAATCGGCAGATCCGAATCATCGCCTAATGAAATTTCCAGCGGCTTGGGTTCTTCTGTCAACAAATCGTTCGCCTGCGCCTTGGGCTGATCGCCAGCCTGATCGACCACGTTATATTGGATGGTTACGCCACCAATCGACAGTTCGTCTCCGTCTTTAAGCTGCTCTTCATGAATTGAGACTCCATTCACGCCCGTTCCGATGCCGGAATTCAGATCGCGGATGAATCGCTTGCCATTGCGCTCGAAGATCACGGCATGAACCGGCGCGACCTCATCGCCTTTAAGGCGAACATCACACCCCGATCGCGCGCCGATAAGCGCCGTCTTTCCCGTAAGATCGACCTTCTCCGACCCATCGATCTGCAACTGCGCCCTGGGCGTTTCATAAATGACCGGCGGCGGCGATTTGGCAAAACCCGGCCCGCAACGGAATTTATATCGCCCGATCCGGATTTCATCCGACTGATCCAGTGCCGTTTCTTTGACAGGCCGATCGTTGACGTACGTATGATTCTTGCTGGCAAGATCGCGAATATAGACCCGATCCTGATCGTTCACGATCAGCGCATGAGATTTACTCACCTGCGGCGACGGCAGCGGCAAATGGACCCGCGCCCGCGCCCCAACCAGACAAATTGCACGATCCAGGGCCACGCCTTGCGTCTGATTGCCCTCTTCGGCGGGCAATAAAACAGGCATCTGCATCGATTCAGCCATGTGGGACGATAACTGAGCTCGCAATCGGCACCTCCGCCGCAAGCCGCCTCAACCAATCAGCGACGTTTGCCGCAAACGCATGCGAAATCGGGGCCGCCGGGCTCTGGGATGATGATTAAAGGAGCAGATTTTTCCCGCGAGAGGGATTTCGATTCAAGCGAGCTGAAGAGGATCCGGGGTTCTGAAGATAGAGGAGGTTGCTTCAATTGCTTGTGGTCGAGCGACCGTGCAATTCCCTTCCGCGCCACTGGACGCGCTCCGCAGGCGGAGCGGCTAAAGTAGGGCATACGCGCAACGCCACTAATGGCACATCTCACGCGAGGAATGCACTCAATCGTCTATGCTCTGCATCGTCCTGCTCACTTTAGCCACCCTGCCTGAAGGGCGCGTCCAGCGGCGCGGAAGCTCAAGGACCGACGTGCTTTTTTGAGCGCACCGTCGCTCTCCGGTTTGTCCCGGGACCAAGAACTACGCGTCATTCAATGCTTGAAATGCCTTTGCCCGGTCGTAACCATCGCCGCGCCGGCTTGATCGACGACTTTGATGCTGTCGGCGTCCTTTAAAGATCCGCCCGGGTGAATGATGGCGGTGACACCAGCGTTGAGCAGCAGCTCGGGCGCATCGGGGAAGGGGAAAAAAGCATCGGAAGCCGCCACGCTGCTTTTGACGCGATCACCGGCTTTTGAAATCGCCAGGCGTGCAGCTGAGGGCCGATCCATCTGTCCCGCTCCCGCGCCCAGCAACATTTGGTCCTTCGCCACGACGATCGCGTTGCTCTTAACGTGCTTGCAGACCAGCCAGGCGAATTTCAGGTCTTCCATTTCCTTTGCCGTCGGCTGGCGCTTCGAAACAACCTTCCAGCTCATTTGGTCGATGCCCAGCAGGTCGCGCTGCTGGACGAGAAATCCGCCGACGATCTTGTGCATGTGAAGTTCATTCGCGTCGAACTTGCCCAGCGGCCCCACTTCCAGCAGTCGGACGTTTTTCCACCGCTGGCGCAAAAGAGCCAAGGCATCGTGGTCATAAGACGGCGCGACGATTACTTCCAGCAATTTGTCGATCGAGACAATCGCCTCGGCCGTCGCCAAATCCACCGTTTTATTCAGCGCGACGATTCCGCCAAACGCGGCGAGTGGATCTCCTTCGAAAGCTCGACGAAATGCGGTGGGTAAATCCGCGGCCGTTGCGCAACCACATGGGGTCGTATGCTTGACGATGCAAGCGGCGGGCGTCGTGAATTCCTTCACCGCAGATAACGCTCCGTCGGCGTCCAGCAGATTGATATACGACAGCTCCTTGCCATGCAGTTGCAGGCCAAATGCAACCGAGGCTTCATCCGGCTTCTTTCCGACCAGCAGCGTTGCCTTCTGATGCGGGTTTTCGCCATAGCGCAGATCGAGGGCCTTGGTGAGATTGAGCACCATCCCAGCGCTGTCGATGCCGCCCGCGGTGGCAAGATAGTTGGCGATGAGCGAGTCATACTCGGCGGTGTGCGCAAAGGCGCGCTGCGCCTGCTTGAGGCGATGCTTCCCGCACGAACAGCCGTTGTGCTCGCGCAGATCGCCGAGCACTTTTTCATAGCGCTCGCGCGATGTCACCACCAGCACCCAGCGATGATTCTTTGCTGCCGAGCGAATCATGGAAGGGCCGCCGATGTCGATATTCTCGATCGCTTCGTCAAAAGTGACGCCCGGCTTGGCGATGGTCTTTTCAAACGGATACAGGCTGATGCAGACCAGATCGATCCCGGCAATCCCGTGCTCCTTCATCGCCGCTGCGTGCTCGGGATTGTCGCGGATTGCCAGGAGGCCGCCATGAATCTTGGGATGAAGTGTCTTGACCCGGCCATCCATCATTTCCGGGAAACCAGTGACCTGCGAAACGTCCGTCACCGGCACCTTCGCGACCTCGCGCAGGAACTTGGCGGTTCCACCGGTGCTGATCAGCTCGACCTTGAATTCTTCATGCAGAGCCCGCGCAAACTCGGCCAGGCCGGTCTTGTCGGAAACACTGATCAACGCCCGCTTAACTGGAACCAGGTCAGACACGATCGCCTTTCTGCTGCAAAAATCTCTACGCGCAGGTTACGCAAGTCGCGGATCAAAGGAAAGCGTTCCGTTTTGCGCTCCCGTCCAGTTCGGTACGCGCCCCCGTTTAGTCGCTACCGCTTGCGGTGTGCTGCCCCTGCATTTGCGAATCGGAAGAAGCGCCCGACAAGCCGGGCGGCTAAACTCAAACGAAGGAAGCTTCGCTCCACCCGCTACTTCTTTGCCCCCGGCGCATTGAACTATCGGAGCAATGGAAAGTTGGGGCATGGTCTTCCAACGCTTGCATTTGGGCACCCTTGCAAATATGTTTCCGCACCGCTCGTAACGAGGGATACAGCCAATGAACCGACTGCATGGCGCTGCGCTTTGCCTGTTCATCGCCGCCGTCTGCGCGATCGTCGTGATCGCGGCTATAACTCACGGCAAAATCCAAAGAAGCCGCGGCACCACCCAACCCGCCCCGGACACGCGCGAGTGTTGTTGACCTTTGCGCCCGTTGTACCGCCGGACGACGATGCATTTTTCCAAATAAAGGAGTCAGGAACGAATGCCATTCGGATAGCGCATAACCCCGCGCCGTGATTGCATTTACGAGATTTGCGCATGACGTGGCCTCCTGGGACAATGGTGGTGCTGAAGTCACCAAGTCCAACAGGAGGCCACGGATGGCA
>JANWHF010000090.1 GCA_025450555.1 Tepidisphaeraceae bacterium
AAAATGATGCATTTTGATGCATGCCCGGCGCGCGACCTTCGAAATCAGGCGAGTTTCGGGGGTCGGCCAATCGAGCGATGCATCACTCGTGCATCGAAAATTGGTGCGCTTGATGCAGGGTGATGCACGGGTTTTTCATTGAACTTTTGCGCGTCTTGGACATCCAATAGATGGACCTGCCGGCCCGATACATCGCGCGGGAATGCGCGGCGGATATAGTCGATGGGTAAAGGAGCGACGAGGAGCGTGAGAAGCAAAGTTTAGCCGCGACGCGACAGCGGAGCGCTTCTCCAAGCGCTGTAAGAAAGCGCTCCGCTGCGCGTCGCGGCTAACCCAGGCTCGATGTATCGTTTCCACATCGGTCCAGCAGGTCTTACAACAGGAGCTGGCACATGAAACATGCGACGCAAAAACTGGTTTTAGGGGCCGCAGTACTGGCCGCGTTGGTTTCGATCCATAAAACTTCAGCGCAGGTGGGGCCGGCAAATCCCCCGGCGGAGCAACATCCCGCCGCTCATGAGCAGCAGGCGGTGCCGATCCGGGAAGTGGTTTTGTTTACGAGCGGCGTCGGGTATTTCGAGCACTTTGGCGTCGTTCATGGCAATGCCAGCACCGAACTTTCGTTCAAGACCGATCAGATCAACGACATTCTCAAAAGCCTGCTGTTGGAAGACACCGATGGCGGGAAGATTTCCACCGTCACCTATGGCAGCCAGGAGCCGTTGACGCGCACGCTCAAGAGTTTCCAGATCGATTTGAGCGGCGAGCCTGCCTTGTCGCAGATCCTCGCGCAGCTCCGAGGCACATCGGTGACCGCGATGCTGGCCGACGGAAAAATGAGCGGCACAATCCTGGGCGTCGAGAAAAAACAGAAGCCGGCCGGCGAGGGGAAAATGGTCGATGTCTGGGTGCTCGATCTGCTCCAGGCCGACGGCAATATCCGACCGATCGACTTCGACCGCATCGATCAGATTCATCTGGATGATCCGCGACTTGAGCAGGAACTGGTCAAGGCGCTGGCAGCGGTCGCGGCGGCTCGCGACCAGGATAAGAAGCCGGTGACGATCCATTTCGATGGCACCGGCGATCGCCACGTGCGTATTGGATATGTCGTCGAAGCGCCGGTCTGGAAGGCGAGCTATCGGCTCGTCCTTTCGCCCGATGCGAAAAACGAAGATCCCAATGCGAAGCAAGAGGCCAGGGAGGACACGAGAATGAAGAACAACAATCCTCGGCAGAACAAAGCAGCCGACGGTGGAACACTTCAGGGCTGGGCCATCGTCGAGAACCAGACCGACAGCGACTGGGACAACATCCAGCTTTCGCTGGTCAGCGGCAGGCCGATCAGCTTCATTGAGAATCTCTATCAGCCGCTCTATGTGCCGAGGCAAGTGGTTCAGCCGGAGCTGTATGCGAGCCTGCAGCCGCAGACATACCAGGAGGGGGTTGAGCAGGAACAGCTCGGGCGAGTGATGCGCGGCAGGCAGTTGGCGGCCAAGGCGCCCGCTGGCGGATCGTCGGGGGGCTTGTTTGGCAGCAGTAGTGCGCCACAGGATCGGCAAGCGCTGTCCGATTTAGCAGCGGCCCGCCCGATCAACCCGCTGGCGTCGGTTCTTCCCGCCGCTTCCGGCGCGACGATTGGGCAGTTTTTCGAATACACGATTCCCGACGTCAACCTTCCCCGCCAGAAATCTGCATTGATTCCCATTCTTACCGACGGCGTCAAAGCCCGCCGGCTCAGCATCTACAACCGCGCCGTCCTCGCGACTAATCCGCTGCTGGGCGCCCGCCTGACGAACACGACCGGCAAGCTTCTTCCGCAGGGGCCGCTGACGGTGCTGGATGCCGGCAGCTATGCCGGCGATGCAAAGATCGACGATCTGCCCAATGGACAGAATCGCCTGGTTTCCTATGGAATCGATCAGGCGGTGCTCGTCCATTCCGATGAACAGACCGAAACCTCTTCGGTCGTTACAGCGAGGATCATCAAAGGCGTGCTCGAAGTAACGCACAAGCAGGTCTTCAGGCAGAAATACCTGGCGGACAACAAGGGCAAGACTGAGAAAACGCTGTTGATCGAGCATCCGCGCCGCGCCGGCTGGACGCTGGTCGATCTGAAGCCAGTTGAAACGACCGATCGGCTCTATCGGTTTGAGGAAACGCTTCCGCCACAGGAAACGACCGCACTGCAAGTCGAAGAGCAGCTTGTCAGTGCGCAGGGCATGGCGATTCTGCCGATGGACAATGCCGACATCGAAAGCTACCGCACGACCGGCGAGATCCCGCCCGCGGTGAAAGATGCTTTAGCGAAAGCCGCCCAGATGAAAGCGGCCGTCGCCGATACCCAGCGGCAGATCAGCGACAGCCAGCAGCGCCTCAACGACTTTACCAACGAACAGGCCCGCATCCGCGAGAACATGAAAGCGGTCAATCAGA
This sequence comes from Tepidisphaeraceae bacterium, assembly GCA_025450555.1. Lineage (GTDB taxonomy): Bacteria > Planctomycetota > Phycisphaerae > Tepidisphaerales > Tepidisphaeraceae > JANWHF01. The sequence continues at coordinate 2,437 of JANWHF010000090.1, forward strand.
ACACCGACTATTACAAGCGGCTCTTGAAAGAACTCGATCAGCAGGAAACGACCATCGAGCAACTGCATACCGACATCAAGACGATGCAGGAAAAAATGCGATCGCAGCAGAAGCAACTGGAGGATTATTTATCGACGCTGGATGTGGGTTGATCGCGCAGTCGGTTAGCCGCGACGCGCAGCGGAGCGCTTTTCCGCGCGATTGAAGAAAGGGCTGCGCGTCGCGGCTAACTAACCGGGGAAATTCGCGCCGCTTAATGTCCGCGCGCCTTGCGCGTTTGGGCGGCCTTCTTCCCGGCGCGCACGCGCGTCGCGTGCGACTGGTGTGCCGATCCCTTTCGGCCACCTTTGCGGGATGAGGAATGATCCTCGGTTTTCCCGCGGCCTGATCCACTGCGCTTGCCGCCATGCGTCTCTTTATTGACGGTTGCCCATGCTCTTCGCTCTGCTTCCTTCTTGGATGTGCCGCGCTTTTCGTAGCCTTCCTCGATATGGCGTGCCTGGCGTTTCTGCTTGTTGGTGTAGGATGATTTATCGCCTCGGGGCATGATACACCTCGATTTAAAAGAGAAATAAATGAATGATCTGAACCTGCGCGCTCACGCGCAAGTGAAAAGCACACGCCATGCCGATCGGCCCGATTGAAACATATTTCTCGGATTTGGATGCTGTAATTGGATAGAATTAGCCGGTTGCCCCGACAATCACTCTAAGGATTAGGCGCAGTCAGAACGCCGACCGATCGATCGAAGGCAGGACCTATATGGAATGGTACTACGGGAAAAATGGTCAGCAGCACGGCCCAGTTTCGATGGATGTGATTCGTCAGCTCATCGCCGGCGGCCAGTTACTCGGGCAGGATCTTGCGTGGCGCGAAGGCATGAGCCAATGGCAGCCGGTGCATAGCATTGCTGAACTGACTTCGCATGATCCAACGCAAGCGCCGCCAATCCAGGGCGCTCCGCCGACGACTCCAGTGCCGCCGCCCACGACGGCCACGCCCGTTCCACCGGCTTACTCCGCGCAGCCGACGCCTTTCAATGTGCAGGGCACGCCGACCAATCCCACCGGATCATGCCAGTCCGGCATGGCCTCGGCCTCGCTGGTCCTGGCCATCTTCGGATTGTTCTGCGGCCGACTCATCTTCGGCATCCTCGCCATCGTCTTCGCATCCATCGCGCACGGCGGTATGCGCCGCTGCGGAAATTTCGAAGGTAAAGGCATGGCCACCGCCGGCCTGATCATCGGCATCGTCGATGTCGTTTTTGCCGTGTCCTTCTTCCACCATCACCACATGTTCTACCGCTGGTAGTCGTGCATGGCGCGCATCATCTTGTCCGTTTGATTCGCGGATCGTGATGGAAATTGGCAGATGGAACATGTTGCGCACGACAACTGCGCAACATTGAATGGGAAGGGCAGGGAAAGCGGAGAGAGAGGGATTCGAACCCTCGGTACGGGTTTGAACCCGTACAACGGTTTAGCAAACCGTCCCCTTCAGCCACTCGGGCATCTCTCCGGGACGAGCCAGTCATGCTATCGGCCCCCCGGAGCGAAATCAAACAGCAGTTCCGTGTCCGATGACCGCGCTTCAATCGCTCCACATTCGCCGATAAGCGGCCTCCATATTTCGCGCAAAGCGCTTGCCATCCATCAAGGGTGAATATCGCAGTCTCTCGCGAAGCGTATGGCGCAACTCCGCCAACCGATCGAGATTCTGCCCCAAATCTCTGGCGATCTTTACAAACTGCTCGTCGCTCTCGGCTGCCAGTTCGATCAATTCAAGATTGAATAGCTGGCTGAAGCCCGCGCGCCCCGCGCAGGTTTGGCCAACGCGCGTCACCACCGGCACGCCCATCCAATAGGAATCGAGGCTGGTCGTGTGGCCGTTGTATGGCAGCGTGTCCAAGCCCAGATCGATCTGGCGATAGGTCTGCAAATAGGATGACCGCGGCTGAAACGGGACGAATGAAACGCAACCCGCACCAATGCCGTTCTTCTCGATTCTCTCGATCAACAATTCCCGCGGCCGCCCCTTGGGCGCAAGGAGCAGCAGTCGCGATCCCGGCAGCGCTGCCATGACTTTGCCAAATAATGAGAGCGTCCGGTCGGTCAGTTTGCATGGATTATTGAGGCAGCCAAACGTGACATAGCCGTTGCTCAATGCAGGCAGCGCATTGACCTCCGGCCCATCGGTCAGCGGATCGTAACACCAGAACGAATCCGGCAGCCGGATCGATCGCTCAGCATAAAAGTGATCGGTGCCCGGGGGATCGAGCCGGGGATCGGTCAAACGATAATCGATCGCGTTCATGCCGGTTGTTCCCGGATACGCGAGCCAAGCCACCTGCACCGGCGCAGGCTTTCGCGCAAACAGCAGCGGCCTGCCTTGCGACATGTGCATCGTCAGATCCACCAGAATATCGATGCGATCGCGCTGAATCAGATCGCACAGCGCCGTGTCATTCAAGTGCGACACATCCCGCCAGACGTCGGCCATTTCTTTCAGACGCGCAGTGAGCACATTTTTCTGCTCGGCGCTCGAGTAGCAGTAAATCTCAAACGCCTCATGATCGTGATGCGACAGCAGCGGCACCGTGAACAGAGACTGGCAATGGACGCGGAAATCGGGTGAGACGTAGCCGATGCGCAATCGCCCGCCCGGTGACCGGTCCTTCTCGCGTGTCGCAGTGCGCGGCAGCAGCGGCGCGGCATGCCTCTCGTTCCATCGCCGGCATTCGTCGAGAATGACCTGCGGATCATCCGATTGAAAGCTCAGCGCATAGGCAAGGTTCCCATGCGGCTCCGGATCGTTCGGATTGGTTTGCGTCGCCCGACGAAAGCAATCGATCGCGGCATCGATCTGTCCGCCATCTTTCAGGACATTGCCAAGGTTGTTCAGCAAAGCGGAATGGTTCGGATCGATCGCCAGCCCGCGACGAAGGATCGCCTCGGCTTCTTCCTGTCGGCCCATCGCCCGATACAGGCATCCCGCATTGTTATAGGCGGCAACTGAATGCGGAGCCGCGCGAATCGCGGCTTCGTATGCCGATAGCGACAGCGCGACATCTCCCAGCCGTTTGAGCAGGTTGCCAAGGTTGATATGCGCGTCGGCATAATCGCTTCTGAGCGCAATCGCCCGACGAAACTCCTGAGCCGCCTCCTGCAATTGCCCAATGCCCTGTAACGCATTGCCAAAGTTATAAGCGGCCTCGGCGCTATTGGGATCCAATTCAACTGCCTTGCGCAGGACGACGACGGCCTGGTCATACTTCTGCAGTCCGTACAGCGCTCCGCCAAGATTGATTTGATGACTCGCCGACTGAGGCTCAAGCTGAATCGCTCTCTCCAAGATCATCACCGCATCATCCAGCTGGCCTTTGGCCTGCACCAACACTGCAAGGTTTGACAGGATCTGAGCATCATCGGGTCGCGCAGCGAGCGCTTGCCGATAGGCAGCTTCAGCCTGCACCAGTTCATTGCTCTGGTAGAGGCAGGTACCGAGATTAAGAAGGGCATTGGCAAAGTCAGGCCGAAGCGCGATCGCCGCGCGATAGGCGGCGATCGCGCCATCGACCTCGCCCTGCGCCGCGAGTGCAACGCCGAGGGCAAACTGCACGTCCGGTGAATTTGGATTTAACTTTAAGGCCTGCCAATAGGCTTCCGCCGCATCCTCCCATTGCCGAACCGAAGCCAGCGCCTCGCCCATTCCGATGTGGTGCCGCCCGTCGGTGGGGCAGATATGAACCGCGCGGCGGAGCAGGGGAATCGCCGCCGTGGAGTTTCCAAGCTGCAACTCCAGTATTCCCAGCGGAAAAAGCACCTTCGGATCCTGCGGTTGCTGGGCCAAAGCCTGCGCATAAAGATCCCTTGCCCGGGCGTACTGTCCGGCCTTTAGACTTTCCGCCGCCTGTTGAAGGATCTGCTCGTAATTCATCTCGTTACGATCCAAGCCGCAAATGTCTTAAGATAGCGGTAACAAAGGCCCGGGCAAATCTCGGATCGTCGCCTTAACCTCGGATCGAATCTGAAAATGAAGCTGGAGGCCTATGAAACTGCGAATCGGAGTTATCCTGCTGCTGCTTACCGCTGCGTCCGATCTGCAAGCGGCGCAGTCGCTGCTTCGGCTGAAACTGAGCGACAACCATCGCTTTCTGATGAAAGAAGACGGTTCGCCGTTCTTCTACCAGGGCGACACCGCCTGGGAACTCTTCCACCGTCTCAAACGCGAGGAGGCCGACATCTATCTTGCTGACCGTGCGCAAAAGAAATTCACGGTCCTTCAAGCGGTGATCCTCGCGGAGCTGGACGGCCTCCACACGCCCAACGCCTATGGCCAGTTGCCGCTGGTGGCAGATGACCCGACCAAACCCAATGAAGAATATTTCCGTCACGTCGATTACATTGTCAGTAAAACCAATGAACTGGGGATGTACATCGGCATGCTCCCGACTTGGGGAAGCTGGTGGAACAAGCCCGCTGGCCAGGGTGGAATCTTCACTCCGCAAAATGCCGAAGTGTATGGCCGTTTTCTGGGTCAGCGCTACAAGGATTCCGGCATCATCTGGATCCTCGGCGGGGACCGGCCGATTCAGAATTCAACGCATCTGCAAATCCTTCGAGCCATGGCCAAGGGACTCAAGGAGGGCGACGGCGGCGCGCATCTAATCACCCTTCACCCGCCCGGCGGCCATTCGTCTGCGGAATGGCTTCACGACGAAAGCTGGCTCGACTTCAATATGCTCCAGACAGGACACGATATAAACCGCGACACGTGGGATCGAATCGCCAGGGATTACGATCGCACTCCCATCAAACCCGTCACCGATGGCGAGCCGCTCTACGAGGATCATCCGATCGCGTTCAATCCGAAGAATGGTTTTTCCAAGGCATCCGACGTTCGCAAATACATCTACTGGGACCTTTTTGCCGGCTCTTTCGGGTACACGTACGGCTGTCATGACATTTGGCAATTCTGGCAGCCGGGCCGCAAGCCGATCAGTTGGGCGAAGACGTCGTGGCGCGAGGCGCTGAAGCTTCCCGCTTCAGGGCAAGTCCAATACGCTCGCGCGCTGACCGAATCGCGTCCGTTCTTCACGCGCGTGCCCGATCAGTCGGTGATTGCTTCAGATCCCTGCACCGGCGCCGGCCATTTGCAGGCGACGCGCGACTCAAATGGGAGCTACGCATTCATCTACACGCCGCTGGGAAAGCCCTTCGAAGTGCATATGGAAAAGATCAGCGACCCCCAGGTCAAAGCATCCTGGTACGACCCGCGAACGGGAAAGTGGCAGGCGATTGGGCAGTTCGCCAATCAAGGTGAGCGCGAATTTACGCCACCGAGCAATGGAGAAGGTAACGACTGGGTTCTTGTCCTGGACGATGCAGGCAACGCGGATTCAAAACGAGTTGTCCCATGAGAATTAAGAAAACGTACTGCTCGTCCTGACGGATCGTCTTTGACGCGCACTGCAAGCAGATGCGGCTAAACGGCAGAGGACGCCGCGCAGCGGCGACGGTGGGGAGTAAAGTCAATCGCACTTCGTACTCCCGATGGTTCCCCATGCTTTGCCCTTTTCCATCCACCGCCTTACTATTGACCGTTTCTGGGTCTTTCCAGTTCGCACAGGAGATGCAATGAAATTCCTGGTTGCCGTGGCGTTGTTGATGGTGACGGGTTTGGTTTGGGCTGACGATAAGTCGAATTCTAATCCGCCAGCGGATAATCCGGCTTCTTCGAAGCAGACGCCTCCGGAAAAACCGATCTCCAATAACACCGACAAGGCCAGGAAGGACGACAAACTTCCCACGCCCGGCGAGCTGATCAAGAAGCTCAAAGAGGCGCAGCAGGAAGAGAACAGCAAGCCGAAGATCGCTTACTTCGATCTGTCGCGTCCCGTGCTGGAAAAGCCGCTGGATTTTTCGCTGTTTGGCGGCGATGCCGAATCACTCACGCTTCGCTCATTGATCGATCGGCTCCATCAGGCACGCGATGACAAGGAGATCAAAGGCGTCCTGATCACCTTCGGCGCCGAGAGCAGCCTGAATTTTTCCCAAGCCCAGGAAATCCGCAAGGCGATGATCGAGCTGAAGAAGCAGGGCAAGCAGACCTTCGTCTATGCCGACAGCTATGACACCGACGCTTACACCGTCGCCAGCGCCGCTTCCAAAGTATGCCTTCTCGAGGGCGGCGAGATCATGATCCCAGGCGTCGGGCTGGAAACGACCTTCTATAAAGGCCTGTTCGATAAGCTGGGCGTCCAAGCCGATTACGTGCAGATCGGGAAATACAAAGGCGCGGATGAGGAATATGTCCGCACCAACCCCAGCGACGAGCTCAAAGGCGAACTGATCCGCCTGACGCAGGGGCTGTACGACGAAATCGTGCAGGGCATCGCGGACAATCGGCATCTCGACCCGGCGAAGGTCAAGCAGCTCATCGATCAGTCGATCGTTACCGCGGATGAAGCCAAAAAAGACGGGCTTGTGGATGAGCTGACCGACGAAGACGGCCTGCGGAAGCTGATGGGCAAGTCCGTCGGCGGGCAGGTGAATCTATTGACCGATTACGGCCGCCCGCCGCGCGAAGCGGTGGATTTGTCGAATCCCATGGGGCTTTTTTCGCTGCTGATGAAAAAGCCGCAACCGGAATCGGACAAGCCGGAAATCGCCTTGATTTATGCACAGGGTGTGATCGTTGACGGAAGCGGCGGCGGTGGATTGCTCAGCGACGAAGGCGTTGGCTCAGAGACGATTCGCAAAGTCTTCCGCGAAGCGACACGCGATGACAATGTGAAGGCGATCGTCCTCCGCATCGATTCGCCCGGCGGAAGCGCGCTGGCCAGCGAAGTGATGTGGCAGGCGGTTCGTCACGCAGCCGACAAGAAGCCGGTCATCATCAGCGTCGGTAGCATGGCTGCCAGCGGCGGATATTACCTGGCCTCGGCCGGCGACCGGATCTTCGCCGACCAGTCGGCCATCGTCGGTTCGATTGGCGTGGTGGGGGGCAAGTTTGTCTTCAAAGGGCTCTACGACAAGCTGGGCATCAATACGCAGCCCTTCACCGCGGGCGAAAACGCCGGGCTTTTCAGCTCCAGCGAGCCGTTCACCGATCATCAGCGCGAAATGGTGACCCACTGGATGACGCAGACCTATCACCAGTTCACCCAGCGCGTGATGACCACCCGAACCGGCAAGATCAAAGACATCGACAAGGTCGCCCAGGGTCGAATCTTCGTCGCGCCGCAGGCCAAAGAGCTTGGGCTGGTCGATGAGATTGGCGGGCTGGATGAAACCATCGCGTATGCCGCCAAGCGGGCGACGCTCGAGCCGGGGCAGTATGACATTCGCGTGCTGCCGGCTCCCAAGACGTTGGCCGATTTGCTGATGGGCAACGGCGCCGATGCGGCTTTCCCATTTAAGCCGCGGGTGCAGTTCCAGGCGGGCAACCTGATGTCCGCGGTTCTTCCGCAATTGAGCCCGACGGTCCGCCGGCAGATCGAAATGCTGCAACTGTTCCAGCGCCGGCCTGTGGCACTGGTGTCGCCCTACATCGTTACGGTAAAGTAGCCGCGGGAACCACAACCGAACCGCGAGGGTCTATCGAGCGACCTGGAATCTAGCGATTACTCATTGCATTGGCCCCCATGCGCCAGGCAATGGATCATCGCATCAGGTGCCGACCGAATGGATTTTCATGTTCGGCATTGGGAAGAAAGACGAATCGGGCGGCCCCAAAGTCAATCCGCGATTCTGCACCGACAAATTCAACGGCAAATATCCGCACGTGGGCCTGTATGATTGCCGCGAGCGCAGGGTCTGGGTCTGCAAGCCGCTGTCGGGCCAGGCGATTCGCACGTCGCATGCGCGGCTGATCACCGGCGCCGAAAACGCCGTTTCCACCGTCTGGAAAGACCGGTTTCTCTGCTATTGGTTCTACACGCCTCGCACCGGTGAGGGGTACGTGTTGGGATATCCAATCGATTGGGAAGAGGCGCATCTGATCGTGCGCATCGATCCACAATGGGATTACGACCGCCAGCGATTAATACCGCCGGAACTGGAAGACCAGATCAATTCCAACCTCGAACGCCAGCATCGCCATGGCGAGGCCATCTTCAATTTCTTCCGCGATTGCAAACTCAAATATCCGCTCAGCCTTCATCTCGTCGGCCAGCGCGCGACCGATTCGCTGTTCTACCTCAAACGCATTGAAGCCCACGAACTTTAGGCCGAGCCTGCTGGCCCAGAGAAAGAGCAGGCGAGCTCAACAAGCGTCACGCAATTCATTAGCGTTTCCTGCATTCCATTGTCTAGCAAAAAATTGTTTTCCCATTTGCCGATCGGCAAATCGGGGCTACTTTGATCGGTGTTCCCGCATGAACGGGAGGAGCGATTCCACGTAAGTCCATTTAGGAAAGGCACGCCTATGCAATTGCGTAATCACCGCAATCCGGCTCGCGGCATCCGCAAACCAATCCTCACGCATCTCCGCGGGAATGTCTTAATCGACCAACTCGAAAGTCGGGTGCTGCTCAGCACCGGCGGCAGCCCCGACCCCGGCTTTGGGCAGGGCGGATATCTCAAAGGATACCAGGTGCTGGCAGTCCAACAGGATGGCTCGCTCATCGCGCGGGCGGATACGCCATCGGGGCATGCGCTCGTGCAGCTTCATCCCGATGGCTCCTTCGAAGCCAACTACACCGGCCCCACGCCAACGCCGCCGCCGACGAATGTGCAGGCGGATGGGAAATATCTGGTCATCAACGGCGCCAGTTGGGTCAGTGGCAACACGCTGACTCGCCATAACCCCGACGGCTCCGTCGATACCTCCTTCGGAAACAACGGCAGCGTCAGCGATTTCACCAGCGGCACCGGATATCCCGCCGGGGCTTTCAATCCTGAGAACGTAACGGTCGTGGGAAACCACATCCTCGTCGGCGGACCTCTCAACCTCGGAGGCGAACAGCAGCCCTGGGTCATGGCGCTCGTACAGCTTAACCCCGACGGCTCGATCGACCATTCTTTTGGCAGCAGCGGCATCGCCAAAGGATCCGATCAAGTCACCAACGATGTGAAAACCTATCAGATGCTCGTAAGTCCGAACGGCAACTATTTCGAGAGCGGCGAAGTGTTCGGATTTCCCTCCATCACCGAATTTACGCCCGGTGGCGGGTTAGTCAGCTTCGTAGAACTGCAAAACAGCGGCGAAGACCGTGTCTATGGTCTCGGATTCTCTCGCAAAAACGTCTACTTGCTGGCCGATTGGACCTCTTCGACCGAAGGTCTCGCCGCGTACGATTTGAACCTCAAGCCAGACACGGGTTTTGGAAACAGCGGACTGGTCGTGGTGATTCCGCCCGATCATTCGCCAAGCGAGCCGCTCGATGGAGTCAACGTCGGTCCGATGATCGTCGATCCCGCCGGCAGGATTTTTGTTTCCGGCAGCTTTGATTACCTGGATGGCTCGGGCGGCGACTATGCGATCGCGTATCTGCCCGACTGGGGCGCCAACACTTCCGTCTCCGGCTTCATCTACAACGATGCCAATGGCAACGGAAGAAGGGACACCGGTGAAACGCCGCTGCGCTACTGGCAGGCGTTTGTCGATCTGAATGGCAATGGCCTTTTCGACAAATATGAGCCCACCGCGTACGCCGACTACAACGGCTACTACAAAATCCATGCGCTCGATCCGGGCAGCTACAAAGTCTACGAGGTGCAACCGGCCGGCTGGACGCGCACGCAGCCGTCGCCTCTGCCGTACTATTCGTTCACGGTCGCTTCCGGCGCGGTCGCGACGGGAAACGACTTTGGCAATCGCCAGGGTACCAGCCAACCCGGCTCCATCTCCGGCACCTTCTTCTACGACGGAAATCACAATGGCGTCTGGGATGCCGGTGAAGCGCCTTCACCCTCGTGGGGCGTCTACATCGATGCCAACAACGACGGGAGATTCGACTCAGGCGATACCGAGATCATCGCCAACGCTCATGGCCAATACACATTTGCGAATCTCGCCCCCGGCACCTATGTCATCCGCGGCACCACCGCCTCGGGCTGGACGCAAACCTTCCCCGCCAATGGCGGCGCGGAGGTCGTCACCGTCGGCTCCGGCCAGAACGTCACCGGCGTCAACTTCGGCGAATATCACGGTATCGTCAGCTCCAGAGCCAACGGCTCCATCTCCGGTACTTTCTTCTACGATGGCAATGCAAATGGTGTATGGGACGCCGGCGAAGCGCCTTCGCCTTCATGGGGTGTCTACATCGATGCCAATGATGATGGCATCTATGACAGCGGCGACAAAGAGATCATCGCCAACGCCCATGGCCAATACACCTTCAGCAACCTCTCGGCCGGCACCTATGTGATTCGCGCCACAACCGCTTCAGGGTGGAAGCAAACCTATCCCGCCAATGGCGGGGCAGAGGTCATCACTCTTGCTTCCGGTCAGAATTTCACTGGGGCCAATTTCGGGAAGGTCAGGATGTAGAGTGGCCTCACATCATCTTCGCGCATTCTTCCATCCCCACCTCCGGTACGCCGGCGGAGGGCTAGGGTGGGGGCGTCTGCCCGCTCGCGCCGAACCATCCGCCGGCGTGTCAATTGCGAACCCCCAGCCCAGCCCTCCCCCCGATTACCGGGGGCGGGAGATCAAAGTCTTAGCCCATCATCCGCGTGAGCGGCGCAGCGCGTCAGGCGACGTGTGTGCGCTCCTAACTCGCTCTATAATCCTCCATCTATGAATCTGCCGATCCGACCGCGGCGATTGCGATTGCAGCCGCAGCTTCGAACGATGCTCCAGGGCGTGAGTTTGCGCCGAGCCGACATCATCGTGCCGATCTTCGTGCGCGAGGGCAGCGGGCAGCGAAACGAAGTGCCTTCGATGCCCGGCATCTTTCAAATGTCGGTGGACGTGGCGCTGGATTGGCTCCAACGCCGCGCGGATGAAGGGTTCGGAGCTTATCTCGTCTTTGGCGTCATCGATTCAAAAAAGAAGGACGCCCAGGCATCCGCGGCTCTCGATCCGCAGAATGTGGTTTGCCAACTGCTCCAGTCGGCCGACCGCGCGAAGCTGCCCATGGCAGGCATCACGGATTTGTGTTTCTGCGAATACACCAGTCATGGCCATTGCGGGCCACTTTCAGCCGACGGCTCGACCGTCGCCAACGATCAGACGGTCGAATTGCTCGTGCGCCAGGCGGTGAATCACGCGCGGGCCGGGGCAGCGGTGATCGCGCCCAGCGGCATGATGGACGGCACGATCGGTCAATTGCGTTCGGGCCTGGACGCGGCAGGTTTCCCTGACGTCGCGCTGCTCGCTTACTCGGTCAAATATGCCAGTGCTTTCTATGGTCCTTTCCGCGATGCGGCCGATTCCGCGCCCGCCTTTGGCGATCGACGTAGCTACCAAATGGACCCCGCCCGTGGAGTGACCGAAGCCCTGCTCGAAGCGCAGCTCGACATCGAACAAGGCGCCGACATGGTGATGGTCAAACCCGCGGCGGCATATCTGGACATCATCTCCGCGCTGCGGCCGAAGGTGAATGTGCCGCTGGTCGCCTATCAGGTCAGCGGCGAATACGCCATGATCGAAGCCGCCGCCCGCAATGGCTGGCTCGATCGCGATCGAACGGTCGTCGAGTCGCTGGTTGCAATCAAGCGCGCGGGGGCGGATCTGATCATCAGCTATTACGCAGAGCTTCTCGCGAAATTGATCGAGCGATAATTGCCCCAAGCGGATTGTCACGACAATTCCCCATCCGCCGCTTGCGGCTTCGCGCAGGCACTTATTTCGGCCTCTCATCGTCTTTTCATCTTCTTGCTGTAGAATAGCGGATTGTTTCTCACTTCAGAATGCAGCCGTACGACGCGGGAGGTCCCGTGATGGAGTGTCCAGCGCGTTGTTATGGACGGCTCACCCGTTGGAGCCAGTTCCGATTCGATACCAGTATCGATAATTGTCCTTAAATCCAAGCTTGTCGTAGAGCCGGCGGGCGGGGGAATTGTTTTCTTCGACCTGCAGATAAGCGTGGGTTGCCGCGTTGGTCTTACCCCAAGCCAGGAGGGCGCTGACTAATTGGTGGGCGAGTCCGCGATTGCGGCAATCGATGCGCGTGTTGATGTCAAAGAGGCCGATCCATGGCCGCTGCAAGACGGCGAACCCGCAGGAGCACGCAACGCCATCCTCCTGGATGGCCATGTACTGCACGGGTAATTGGATCGCGCTGACCAGCGCGCGGTGCCGGGCGAGCGCGGAGGGAGCCACGCTTTTGGCGCAGGCGGCGGCTTTGATCCATTCGTCGCCAGGCTCGTTCCAATGCAGAATCTTGTGATGATCGGCTAAAGTTTCTTCCAGCGCGCAGGTTTGCACCCAGGTCGCATGGCTCATGGCGTAGCCGGCTTTTTCGAGAGTCGCATCAAGTTCCGGCGGCTGGGCAGCGTGAGTGAGTTTGAAAATCGCCGGCAATTTCTTCGCATGATAAACCGCCTCGCAAAATGCGATCTTTTCCTGCAGAGGCTGCGTGCCGGGATAGAGAACTTGCACGCTGTTGACGCGCCGCGTGGCGCCGCCGGTCAGGCGTAAGAGCCAGCCGTCATGCACCAATTCGCTCAGAGCCGGCGTCGCGTTGAGCGAGAGCTCTTCGATCTGGCGGATTTGATCGGCCTTGGTCATATGAAGTGCCCGCGCTCCGATTATAACCAACCGCTGAGCCCGGCAATGACGTATGCACGTGCGGTGACAGCTATGCCGGCTCCGGCTCTTTGGGCTTGGCCGGTGCGAGTGCTGCGTGGAGCCGATCGATTTTCTGGTGAAGCTGCATCACTTCCTGATGGGCCTTGAGGTTTACCTGGTAATCGAGATCGGCCCGGATGCGATCGCGGACGCCTTGATGCGCCTGGCTGATCAAGACGAACAAAGAAATGAACAGCGCTTCGACGGTGATGATGAAGCCGAGCAGGCCAAAGGGCGCTTCGTCAAAAGGTTTGCGCCTCATCCATCTCTCGCAATAGAGATTGTAAACAACCCAGATGGCGGAGAAGAGAATGTTGAACATGACGAACCACTGGGTTGCCGTCATGTTGGCGATGTATTCGGCGACGACCTGCCAGCGCGTTCGGCTTTCCTCCACCGCTTCATTGACGTTGCGGATGCCGCGCATTTTTTCCAGCGTGTCGCGCTGCCGCTGCCCCAAAATCGTGAGCATGTGAATGGCGGCCGAAGGATGGCTTTCGAGGAATTTGAGGAAGTCGGCACGCTGGAGGGCCAGCAGCTTGGTGTCGTTGATGGCGCGGATGGTGGCGGTGCGCGGGCCACCATCGAGCAGCGAGATTTCTCCGAAGAAGTGGCCGGACCCGAGCGTTGCAAGCATCACTTCCTTGCCGGCTTCGTCGGGAGCGGAGACGGTGACTTTTCCGCTGTGGACGATGTAGAAATCATCTCCCTTTTCACCGAGCCAGAAGACCGGCTGGTTGGCCGGGTAGGACCTTTCCTTCAGCAGCAGGGCCAGCTCCGCCCGCTGCGCGGGAGCAAGGGTGGCGAAGATCGGGATGTGTGCCAGAACATCATGAGCCATGTCGGTGCGTCTCCAGTTTTCTCGGTTATAATGTTTATCGGTTGCGGCGGCGGTGATGGCCGCGCCTCGAGCGGCATTTTTTGCTGGCTTCGAGGTGAGGAAAGTCCGAACTGCGGAAAATGCCGGGTCACACCGGCATCTTCCAGGGCACGGTGCTTGATAACATCAAGGCGGAGTAATCCGACGGAAAGTGCAACAGAAAAGATACCGCCGGGGCAATCCTGCCGACTCTCATTGATTTAAGGGCCGGGAAGATTGCCTCTGGTAAGGGTGAAATGGTGCGGTAAGAGCGCACCGCGTTTCGGGGTGACCCGAGCGGCAAGGTAAACCCCACCGGCAGCAAGACCAAATAAGCGGAGAGCCCGGAGCCCGGGGCGCTATCATCCGCGGGTAGGTCGCTTGAGGCGCGCGGCAACGCGCGTCCCAGATAAATGGTCATCCTCGTTGTGCTTGCGCGCTACGAGAACAGAACTCGGCTTACAAGCCGCCGCAACCGATTTTATTTTGGGTGTTAGACGTTTAGCCCTGCACGTCGAGTTGATTCCCCAAGCCCATCTGAGCGAACGGGTTGGAGCCTTGGGACGTGGCAGATGCCGATTGCAAAAGCTGTAACGCCGCCGCCCCCTGTTGACGTTCTGAATCCAGGACCTTTGCCATCACCAGCATCTGCGCGGATGACTGCACTTGGGATTGCTGCCAACTTGAAATACTGCTAGCCAGATCCATGCGCTTCCTTCCCGGCGGAGACTCATTGCCAATATCGGTCAAATCATACTTGCATCTTTTTTCGAAAATTTTTGTTGACTCGATCCGTATGTTAGGGTAATGTTGCAAGAACAGCATCCAAACGGCTCCGCCAGCGAGGCAAGCCTGTTTTGGAGAAGCCTTAGAAGAAGGATCGAAGCGCTATGAATCTCACCCCCCGGCAGTTGGACGTGCTTGTTGCCGTTCGCAATTACCGCCATCTTCATGGTTACGCTCCGACCATGCAGGAGCTGGCCGATCAGCTCGGCACCAGCAAGGTGACCATCTTCGAGCATGTCGGGGCTTTAGAGCGCAAGCGCGTCTTGCGGCGCGACAAGCACAAGGCACGCTCGCTTGAGATTATCGCTGAGGAGAAGCTGCCTGATGAGGAGCGTTCCACCAAGCTCCCGCTGCTGGGCAACATCGC
>JANWHF010000091.1 GCA_025450555.1 Tepidisphaeraceae bacterium
CGGCCATGGCGGCGATGTCGTCGAAAACTCCCTCGGCTGGCGTATCGAGAATCGCGTAGGCCTGCAGCGCCCGGAAACGGGCGGCATCGTCGGTCGCGATCCAAGGCGAAGACATCTTGAAAACTCCCTGCTCCCGCGCGAGCCATTTACATCCGCGCCCGAGAATAGGCGCATGGGCGGCCATCCATTTGCCGCTGATCCATATGAGCTATCGGCATTCAATGCAGGGAGTTTGGGCCGATTCTGCGGCAAATCCTGTTGAATCGGGCCAAAGTGAGTGCGCGGGTCCAATAAGGATCCGGATTTCGCGCGTTGTGATTTAAAAAGTAGTAGCGATTACATCATTCCCAATGTAAGCAGCGCCGTTTCGGACATGCGATCGCGGCTCCAGGGCGGTTCCCAGACCAGCTCGACATCGGCGCTCGCCACTTCCGCAATGGCTTCGACTTTTTTCTCCACTTCGCCCGGCAGCGAGCCGGCCACCGGGCAGGCCGGCGCGGTGAGGGTCATCTTGATGTGAACCTTGCGATCGGGATCGACCTGGATGTCGTAGATGAGGCCCAGCTCGTAGATATTTACCGGGATCTCCGGATCGTAGATTTCATGAAGGGCTTCGATGACTTTGCCTTCGATAAGCTTGCGAGCCATTTCATCCGCGGGCGCAGCGGGCGATGAGCTGGCGGTTTCGGAAGAAGGAGCTTGCGCGCTCAGATCGCTTGCTGTTTCAGCGGCCGCGTCGGACGCCTTACCGCGCGGAAGCACGGGTAAGCTTTGGACCGAGTGAGGATAGCGATATTCTTCGTCTGACATCGTTCGTCTTACTCATCCTTATGCGGATGCGGCAACCATCGCGCCGGCGCTGCTGCGAATTCGCTTGATCATACCCGCCAATCCATTGCGGCGCTGCGAGCTGATGAACTGATCCAGCCCGATGCGCTGGAAGAAGTTTTCGATATCGAAATCGAGGACGGCCGATGCCTTTTGACCGCTGTAGATTCTTTGGAGAACTGCTATTAACCCGCGCACGATAAAGGCATCGGATGAGCCAAGGAATTCAAAAACGTCCACGGTGCCGGGGCGGATGCGGGGAAACAGATGGACGACGCTCATGCAGCCATGCACGCGCGTGCTTTCGTTTTTCAAGGCCTCGGGCATCGGAAGAAGATGCTCGCCCATCTCTTCGATGTGGGTGTTGATCGCATCGCGCCCTCCGAGGGCATCGGAAACATCCCGCAATTCCTCGGCCAGCTGGTCGGCGGCGGTAGCGGGAGAATCTGCGACGGCCGGAGGAAATTTAAGTGTAGACATCGCGGGCGAAGCAGCAGGCGCCGAATGTCGCTTGGCGCTGCGCTCATGGATCGTCAACTTCACAGCGGCAACCAGCGCGTCCACATCTTCCCTGGTGTTGTACATCGCCAGCGAAGCTCGGGCGGTGGAGTTGATCCCCATCCGAACCATCACCGGTTGGCAGCAATGATGGCCCGTGCGGACGGCAACGCCTTCGCGATCGAGACGATTGCCGATGTCCAGTGACGAGATCGGCGGATCATCGATGACAAACGACAGAACGCAGCCCTTCTGTTTGGCGGTGCCGATGATCCGCACGCCTGGCACATCGCCAAGCTGCTGGGTGGCATAATTCAGCAGCGATTCTTCATGAGGGACGAGATTCTCGAAGCCGACCGATTGCACATATTCGATCGCGGCGGCAAGACCGACCGCGCCGGCAATGTGAGGCGTGCCCGCTTCGAATTTGTTGGGAAGCTGGGCGTAGGTCGTCTTCTCGAAGGTGACCGATTCAATCATGTCGCCGCCCCCCTGGTAAGGTGGCATCGCATCGAGCAACTCGCGCCGGCCCCAGAGGACGCCGATGCCCGTTGGGCCATAGAGCTTGTGGCCGGAGAAGGCATAAAAATCGCAGTCGATCTGGCGGACGTCGGTGGGATGATGGGCAACCCATTGGGCCCCATCGACCAGCACCTTCGCGCCGACCTCGTGAGCCATTCGCGTAATCGTTCGCACGTCATTGATCGTGCCGAGCGAATTGGAAGCATGAACGACCGAGACGAAGCAGGTCGGCTGTTTCAGCAGCTTTGCATATTCATCCAGCAGAAGCTCGCCGGCATCGTTCATCGGAATCACGCGAAGCACACCGCCAGTGGCCTGGGCGATGATCTGCCAGGGAACGATGTTCGAGTGATGCTCCATCGCCGACACGATGATCTGGTGGCCAGGCTTGAAATTGGCCCGCCCGAAGCTGGATGCGACGAGGTTAACCGCCTCGGTCGTCCCGCGCGTGAAGATCACTTCGGCGGCTCCGGGTGCATTGATGAACGCAGCGATCGTGCGACGCGCTTCTTCGTAGGCGAGGGTCGCGGTCTGGCTCAGGAGGTAAACGCCACGATGAATATTGGCGTTTTCCGATTCGTAATACCGGGCCAATCGATCGAGAACGACTTGCGGCTTTTGAGTTGTCGCGCCGTTGTCGAGATAGACCAGCGGCTTGCCATGTGCGGAAGCATGCAGAATCGGAAAATCGCGCCGGATGCGCCGAACATCAAATCCGGGAAGCTTGGCGGGAATTGTTAGACTGACCGAGGCCATGGTCACACATGCCGATCATCCGATTTACAACTGTTTCACCGCTTCATCATGCGAAGCCAGATCGTTGATGCGCAAGTCCAGCGGCAAGCCATGCTGAAGCGCCATGTATTCTTCAAGGCGCCGGCGGACTCGTTCCACCTTGATCCGGCGCGTGATGTCAGCGGCAAAGGCGTAGGTCATTAAGTGGCGAGCCGCTTCGAGGCCGACGCCGCGCTGGCGGAGATAGAAGACCTGCTCTTCATCGACGGGGCCGCTCGAAGAGCCATGCGTGCATTTGACGTCGTCGGCATAAATTTCGAGTGCCGGCATCGAGTTCATCACCGCGTCATCGGAAAGCAACAGTGCCTTGCTGGTCTGCTTTGAATCGGTCTTTTGCGCGCCGCTGCGCACGAGGATTTTGCCTTTGAATACACCGCTGGCTTTTCCATCGAGCACATGCTTGTAAAGCTCGTGGCTGGGGCAATTGGGCTCGGCATGATCGAGCATCGTGTGATTGTCGCAGTGCTGCTCGCCACCGATGAAGACCAGCCCGTTAAGCGTGGCATCCGCATGCTGGCCGGCCAGCACCGCATTCAGATCATTGCGCGAAAGCTTGGCTCCGAGCGTGGCGGCATGCGAAACAAATCGCGCATCCGCGCCGAGTCGGATTTGCGTCGTGGAAACGTGAAAAGCTTCGCCGCTCTCCTGCTGGAGCTTGCAATGGTCGAGCTGCGCGCGATCTTCGAGGCTAATTTCGGTCACCGCGTTGGTGAAATACAGTCCTCGCCCGCCGACATAGCTTTCGACGACAGTGCCTGATGCACCCTCTTCCAGCATAATCAGCACGCGCGGATGCGAAACCGCCGGCTCGCGCGAAGTGGTCGAAATAAACAGCAGATGGATCGGCTGATCAACTTCGACATTTCGCGGGATATGAATGACCGCCCCGTCGCGAATGAAACCGGTGTTCAACGCCACAAACGGATTGGCTTCGACATCGGCCAATCGCCCCAACGATCCTTCGAGTTGCTGGCCGCGCGAATCGAGCGCATCAGGGAGATGTCCGGCGAAAACTCCTCGCGACAAACGGCCGAGTTTCGAAAGCTGCTGAACGAAATGGCCATTCACGAAAACCAGTTCGCTGGCGGCTTCATCGCCAAAACTGTAGCGATCGAGCAGATCGGTCCCCTGCCCGTCATATCGCGCCAGCTTGAAAGGCATTCTCGCGATCGGCGCGACGTTGGTATAGCGCCATCGCTCTTCGCGGGTTGATGGGAATCCCACCTGCTCAAAGCGGTCGATGCCGCTTCGGCGGAGCGAATCAAGCCACGCCGGCGCATGGCCCGCCGACTGATCGAACTGGCTGAAGTTCGAGAGGTGGGTGTTCTTATCAGCCAACTGCGTCATGACCTGACCTTTCATCACCTGCCTGCGAAACCATCGGCGATCTAAAGCCTATCCAACCTGCCTGGCCTGTCGATCGACCCAATCGTAGCCTTGCGTGTCCACCTTGGCAGCCAGCGCTTTGTCGCCGGTCATAAGGATTTTGCCATCCAGCATGATGTGGACGATGTCGGGAACGATGTACTGCAGGAGCCGTTCGTAGTGCGTCACGACCAGGATCGCGTTGTCGTCGCGCCGGAGCGACTCAGCGCCCTCGGCCACGGTTTTGAGCGCATCGACGTCGAGCCCTGAATCAGTTTCATCCATCAGCGCCAGCGTCGGGTTCATCACCGCCATCTGAAAGATTTCGTTGCGCTTCTTTTCGCCGCCGGAGAATCCTTCGTTGATGGCGCGATTCATGAAGCTGGGATCCATGTGGAGCAGCTTCATCTTATCTTTGACGAGGTTGATGAAATCCTTGGTTTGGAGTTCATCTTGGCCTCGATGCTTGCGAACCGCATTGACGGCTGCCTTGAGGAAGTAGCTCGTGCTGACGCCGGGGATTTCAACCGGATATTGAAACGCCAGGAAGATGCCTTCGCGGGCCCGCTCTTCGGCTGAAAGTTCGAGCAGATCCTGCCCCTTATAGCGGACGCTGCCGCCGGTGACTTCATAAGCCTCGCGCCCGGCAAGCACTTGGGCGAGCGTGCTCTTGCCGGACCCGTTCTTGCCCATGATGGCATGAACTTCCCCGGCGTTAATCGTCAGATTCACGCCTTTGAGGATTTCCCGCCCACCCGGCGCGGCCACGCGAGCATAGAGGTCTTTGATTTCAAGTAATGGTTCGATGGTCATGTCTATTCAATCGCTGGAAAGCACCCGATTCGGCCTCAACACCGGAAAAAGCTTACGCCACTGCGGATCGATTTTTATTGACGGGAGGCTCCTGTAAATCCACGACATCCGCGCCCGGGTAATGAAACAGCCGGGGCTGAGGCAATGGCCCACGCTTTCGCACGTCGTGCGATTCAACAAGCAACTCGAGGGCTTCACGCGCATTCTTTGCGGCTTCGTCATAGGTTTGGCCATGCGTCTTACAGCCCCATTCCGGGAGCGATACGACATATGCGCCGTCTTCATCTGACCATTGGATGATGACCGTGTATTTTGGATGATCCATGTGTCACCGCCTACTTCGTTTGCGCTTCGCGGGCCGCTCGCATTACATCCTTCTCCTGATATTGCTTTGCATCGTCGCCATCATTGCCCGCCAGAATAATGGTTCGCTGAACGGCATCGTGCTGCCATTTTGAATGACTTCCTTTCCCACCGGCAATAAGTTGCCAGCCGGCCTGACGCAACATGACCTTGAGCTCGCGGATCTTCTTGGGCATCCGTGATTATCCCACCGATCCTTCCAGACTCACGCCCAGCAGCTTTCTCGCTTCGGCGGCAAATTCCATGGGAAGCTCCTTGAACACTTCCTTGCAGAAGCCGTTGACGATCATGCTGACGGCGTCTTCCAGTGAGATGCCGCGGGTCTTGCAATAGAAAAGCTGGTCTTCGCCGATCTTGCTGGTCGAGGCTTCGTGCTCGGCCCGGCTGCTGGTGTTGCGCACCTCAATATAGGGCACCGTATGCGCGCCGCACTTGTCGCCCAGCAGCAGCGAATCGCACTGTGTGTAATTGCGGCTGTTGGTTGCGCCTTTGAGAATCTTCACCAGGCCGCGATAAGTATTCTGGCCGCGCCCGGCTGAAATACCCTTGGAGACAATTGTGCTCCGCGTGTTCTTCCCGATGTGGAACATCTTGGTGCCGGTGTCGGCCTGCTGGAAATTGTTGGTGAGGGCGACGGAATAGAACTCGCCGATGGAGTTATCACCCTGAAGGATGCAGCTTGGATATTTCCAGGTGATGGCGGAGCCGGTCTCGACCTGCGTCCAGGAAATCTTGGCATTCTTTCCCCGGCAAGCTCCCCTCTTGGTGACGAAATTATAGATTCCGCCTTTGCCTTCCTTGTCGCCGGGATACCAGTTTTGAACGGTCGAATATTTGATGGTGGCGTTGTCGAGCGCGACCAGTTCTACGACGGCCGCATGCAACTGATTCTCATCCCGCTGCGGCGCGGTGCAGCCTTCAAGGTAGCTGACGTATGCGCCCTCATCGGCGATGATCAGCGTTCGCTCGAACTGCCCGGTATTTTTCGCATTGATGCGGAAATAGGTGCTCAGCTCCATCGGGCAGCGCACGCCTTTTGGAATGTAGACGAATGAGCCATCGGTGAAAACCGCCGAGTTGAGCGTTGCAAAAAAGTTGTCGCTATAAGGGACAACCGATCCCATGTATTTCCGCACCAGTTCCGGATGCTCGCGAACCGCTTCGCCGAACGAGCAGAAAATGATGCCCATCGAGGCGAGTTTTTCCTTGAACGTCGTGGCAACCGAAACGCTGTCGAAGACCGCATCCACTGCCACGCCCGCCAGTGCCGCGCGCTCGTGCATCGGCACGCCGAGCTTTTCGTAAGTCTTCAAAAGCTCCGGATCGACCTCGTCGAGGCTCTTTTTGGCGGCCTTGGGCGCCGAATAATAAATCGCGCTCTGATAATCGATCGGCGGATAGTGGACCATCGCCCACTTGGGCTCTTCCATCGTCAGCCAGTGGCGGTAGGCCTCCAGCCGCCAATCGAGCATCCACTGTGGCTCGCCCTTCTTATGGGAAATAAATCGGACGATGTCTTCATTGAGTCCCGGCGGCGCCGACTCCGCGTCGATATCGGTGACAAACCCCCACTTGTATTCGCGATTCGCGAGGGTTTCGATTTCGCTGGTCTGGGTCGGCATGAAATCACACTAATTAAGTAAGCCGGGCATGGCGGACCGCATTAATCGGCGCGCAACAGCGCGCTGGCGAGTGCGATCCTCCATGCCCGCGTCAATATTCACAAAGAACAGCTCTGGAACGACGCCAGTCGCTCCAAATCGGCCCTAGGCCGAGAAAGAGCTGCCGCACCCGCAGGTGTGGGTGGCGTTGGGATTCTTGAAGACGAATCCGCGGCCCATGACCTCATCCTTGAAGTCAATTTCGGTGCCTTCGAGATACAGCAGGCTCTTTTGATCGATAAGGATCTTGACGCCGTTGCTGTCCATTTCCTCGTCGGCGTCGGTCCTGGCTTCCTCAGTGAGGTCCAGCATATAGCTGAAACCGCTGCATCCGCCGCCCTTTACGCCAACACGGAGGCGCGTTTCCGCTTCCGGAAGATTCTGTTCGCTGATGATCTTCTTGATTTCGCGGGCTGCCGTTTCGCTCAAAGTAATGCCCATTGGTTCAGTCTCCTAAATGAAACCCAGTCTCAATAATATAGGAAGGCGCGCCAATCATATCAACTTATGGATCGACGCGCAGACGGCAATTTCCAGCAGGTATGCCTATTGGTCCTGATCGTCGCCACTTCCAAGCATCTTCTCAGCGATGGCGGGTGGGATGTAGCCGGTCGGGAAAAGGATGGTCAGTTGCTTATCCCAAGCCATGATGATGCGGCCGGCTGGGTCAAGCCAGATGCGGTTGGGATGATCCATCGAGGGGATTTTGTGGGTAAAGGTCGCTTCGAGCTTGAAAGGCCCGAGGCCAGAAGGCGTTCGCGCAATTCGCAGCACTCGCCCGGCCTGATTGAAAAGGAAGAGCTTGCCGTCGTTCGTGCGAATGAGCGTGGCCGGACCCTCGCCCACGGCTGCGCCAGGAAGAGGCCAATCAATCTGTGATCCATCTTTTGAAACCACCGACAAATCGGTCAGTCCGCCGAAATAACGGTTGCCGTCTCGATCGACGAAAATGGGCGGAGTCGGTTGTGATGCCGGTTCAGTGGGAAACGTGGTGGATTGGTTGGAGGGTACACTGGCTAGTGTCGTGGGCTCGGTCGCCGGCGCTGGCAATTCGGTGAAGACCTTCTCTTTTTCGCCCAGGAGCTGCCAGCCTTGCTCGTGCAACGCATATGCACTGATATCCTTCGCGACCGGCCAGCCGTCCTTATCCCACCCCACCTCCTGCGCGTTCGTGTAATTCCAGACGGGAAGCCGCGGCGTCGGGTCGGGAAGCGTCGGGTCGATGACCAGTGTGCCGGTCGCTGGTTCGGCAGATGCCGTCGATTCATCCGCCTGCGTCGCCGCGCCAGGGGTGCGATCAACATGCCCGATGATCCATCGGCCGCGCCGATCCTGCCCGAGGAAATCGACAAAGCCGGCTTTTACTTCGGAATGATGGACGAGATTCTCAAAACCGTTGCCAATGAACCGCCTCGGTCCCTCCGGCCCCCCGCTGACGAACCAATCGTGACCCATCGCATAAATCCGCGCCGTGCGCGGATTCAGATCATGAATGAACGGATCAGGCAGCAATTCAATCGGCTCCCCAGGCCGAATGCTGATCCAAGCTGGAGAAACAAGTTCTGCATCCTTATCCGGGCTGTCCTGTGGCAAGGCGACGCCAGCCTCGGTGTAAAGAATGACGCCGCCATCGTTGAGTCGATCGACTACCTGGAGCGATCGATCGCCAAGCAGCTTCATTCCCGCCAGCGTCGGCGAATTCTTTTCCTTTAAAAGAAGTCGGAGCCGGCTTTCGGTTTCCGGAGCCTGGTTGGGCAGTAACTTTTGCAGGATCGGCCAAATTCCTGAGCCATAGCGGGTAAGTTGCTTGAATGCCTCTTCGCGCTTCTTGGCATCTGGATCGCCAAGCTGCGAAACCAGATCCTCGATCTGCTTTTCGTCCACCTTGAGCTTGTCGAGAACCATCATGCTCAAGATCGTGCCGCGCCGCGGCCCCTGGCTGAGTACGAGTACCGTCCCGTCGATCAGCGGCACCAGATGAATGATCTTCGCCGGCCACCCCATTTGCGGAGACAGGTCAGTCCAAGTTCCTTCCAAATATCGTGCCGCCCCCTGGCTCCCGCTCTTGCCGCGTTCCCAGGGAATCCATGCCAGCAAGCCCTGCCAGTCGAGCAGGAAGCGCGGCTCGCCAATTGACTGTGCTGCGCCTGCGTCGTCACCTGTCAGCGCGTGATAGGATTCTTTGAACTGGGGATCGAACGTAATGACCGACACGCCTCGATCGCATGACACGACGATCTTGTCGTTCCATGAAAGTGCCGTCTTCCAATGGTAATCGTGCCGAGGCAGCGGCTGCGTTTTTGTTGCGCTGACGACTTCATATCCGCCTGCTCGAGTCGGGCAGATCAAATAAGGCGGCCAGGGCCCGCTGTCGCTTGGCTGCCAATGAACGTACCTTACTTCCCGATTGACAACATGAACCGCCACATCCTTATCCGGATCGGCAGCGTCTTTCAGCACCTGCGCCAGGGGCGGACCATCGCTTCGAGTGATCCATAAATCGGCTCGCGGTGGAGCACCCAGATATACCGGATCGCTGATAACGACGTGTGCCGCCTGCGGAAGATCGAGGGGAAACGGCAACGCCTGGGTCGCAGGGAAATCGGGATAGTGATCTCGAACAACATCGAGAAACGTCGATGTTTCGTGCGCCAAAGCAATCGGCACCACGTTCCCGGATGAGCCCGCGGTCGCCGGTCGAGAAGTTAATGCAACTCGATTTTCAGAAGATTTTGGTTCCGGAGTGTTGGAACGGCGCGGCCATGCCTTCCAGATCACGATAGCAGCCAACACCGCCACCATGATGACCCCAACCAGCCAGCGACCGATTCGACCCGCCTTTTGGCTCATAAGAATTGAAAAACATTTTATCACATTCCCCGCCAGACAACAGTACAATCTCCGAC
>JANWHF010000092.1 GCA_025450555.1 Tepidisphaeraceae bacterium
ACTCAATGTGCCAGCGCCGGGTTGATCGTGTGGGCGGATTTGTCGCGATCGGCGCGCAGGATCGGGGCGAGGACGAATTCAGCAAAGTCTTTGCCCATGGCGCCGGAGTGGCCGCCGAGGTCGCCGTATCGGAGCCATTTGCCGTCGTAGCGCAGTTCGCGGATTTTGCGATATTGCTCGGCGCTGGCCGAAGAAGGGCGACTGAAACCGACGAGACCGGCGCCAAAGGTGCGGGTGCCGTCGGAGGTGCCGAAGAGGCTGGTTCCGATGCCCAGGACGAACCAGTCGCCCGGGCTCGTCAGGACATACATCTTGTTATGCACGTGCGACAATGCGCGGCTCAGATCGTAGGTCGGCGTGATCGACGGCGCATCGAGCAGCAGCGATTCGATCTTCGCCTCGGGCGGCAGATCTTCCAGTGCCCAGATCGCCACCTGGCATCCGCCGCTCCACGCGGTCAGGATGATATGGGCATTGGGATCTGCTTTTAGCTTGGCTGCAATGTGCGCTGCAATCACGCGCGATTCGGAGCGATTGTGCGCATACGCAAGCAGCGCGGGAATCCAGATATTGGGCTTGGTCCAGTCGTAAATCTCCAGATGGTCGGCTACCCCGCCCGAGCCGAGGCCCATCACCCACATGTGATCGAATTGCGTTTCGCCAGCGATGCCCGGCAGGTGGACGATGTAAGTCTGACTTGAAGCTTTCGAATGGATTGTCGCAATGGATGCCCCGGACAACTGGCATCCGCCGCAGCAGGATATTGCTGCGCCAATCAGCACGACTGCTATAGAAGAACCTGCGACACGCCGCATAATACTCCAGGATTGTTCGGCAATTTACTTGGTCGGGAGTTTCTCGCGGCCAACGTGATCGATTCTATCCGCGAAATGGCCGTTGGTGCAGTGCGATTTGCGCAGAATTGCACGGTTACTGCAAATCCCGATTATCCAACGCAATCGCTCGATGCGGGGTAAAGCATGAGGCGGAGTTAGCGAACTGCAGTTCTACGGCTATCATCGGCTCTCACATCATGGCAACAACCGACATCCTCCAATACGAGACACTCCCCCCTCTGGGAAACACGGACCTGGCCACGCGCGCCCAGCGCTTCGCCCGGGTGCTGCCCCTGGCATTTGTGACCTATAGCCTCGCTTATCTCGACCGAATGAATATCCAGTTCGGCGCGGCGGCGGGCATGAAGGAATCGCTCGGTTTCACCGACAATCAGTTCGCCCTCTTCAATGCGTCCTTCTTCTGGGGCTATGTCTTGTTCCAGATTCCCGGCACCGCTTATGCCGCTCATCGAAGCTGCCGCAAGCTCATCTTCTGGCTACTGATGTGCTGGGGAGTGCTCGCGACATTGACCGGCGTGCTGCGCGATATTCGATTTCTCGTGGCCGATCGCATTCTGCTGGGCGTAGTCGAAGGCGCGGTCTTTCCATCACTGCTGGTGTTTCTCACGCATTGGTTCTCGCGGCGCGAACGATCCCGCGCCAATGTGCTGCTGATTCTGGGCAATCCGTTGACCCTCTTCTGGGCATCAGGGGTTTCCGGAATGCTGTTGACCTTCTTCAATACCCATCGCCTCTTTGGGCGCGAGGCCTGGCAACTCATGTTTCTGGCAGAGGGCATCCCGACATTGGTCTGGGCGGTGCTCTGGTGGTTTATGGCGGCGGATTATCCGTCCGATGTCGGCTGGATGGACGGTTCGGAAGCAAGTGGCCTCCAGAAGCTCATCGATGACGAGCAGCGCCACGTGACCCACATCCGCAATTACTGGGCGGCCTTTGCGGACTTGCGCGTCTGGATTTTCTGCTTTCAGTTTCTCGCCTGGAGCGTCGGGATTTACGGGCTCAATAGCTGGATGGCGGTTGTCATCAAACATGGATCCGGCCTTTCGATCCGTGCAACGGGCTTTCTAAGTATGGTCCCCTATTTATTTGGCATGATCCTCATGCTGGGGATTTCCTTCTGGTCCGACCGGACGCTGGTGCGCAAGACATTTGTCTGGCCCTTCATGTTCCTGGGGGCGGCCGCGTTCGGTGGGTCCTACCTGGCCGGCCCCAATCATTTCTGGTGGGCCTTCGCGGGAATCGTCACCGCCAGCGCTTGCATGTATGCCCCGTATGGCCCCTTCTGGGCGATGGTGCCCGAAATGGTGTCGCGCAATGTCGCCGGGGAGTCGATGGCTTTGATCAATACCATGGGCGCGGCGGGCGGTCTGGTGGGCACTTGGTTCGTCGGCTGGCTCAACTATGCGACGCATGGACCAGGGGCCGGATTCATGTGCATGGGCAGCGCGCTGGTTTTGGCCGGCTTCCTGACGCTGATGCTCCACGCGCGAAAACCGGAACTCGCGCCACGAGGATAGAAGGCAAGGCTGCCGGTCGCTTTCGCGCAAGTCTGTCGCGCTGCCGGGGCACGCAATGATCGTTTGAGCGCAATCAGCAAGTCAGCAAGATTTCGCAACCCTGCGGGGAACGCGCTTCGGCTGCGCGTGGATATCTTCAGCAGGCCCTTCCAATCCCATTGCGCCAGATCAAAGTCCTGGCTCGCGTTTATGTAACGGAGGTGACTCTTTGCCAGCGAACTCGATCGGACGGGATGCCGATCTTTGCTGTTTGGTTGCATCTATTATTTTCAAAATTCACGATGCACCCCGCCGCTCATGTCGGCGCTCCGGGCATGGAGGTTGCGGCCGCCGCCCTCGCATCAACGTTTCCTGGAGCCGCTTGCGCATATCGCATCCTCCACAACAAAAGGAGTCTCGTTATGAATCGCGTGAATGTAGTGATCAGACGGTTTTGGCCGCTGGCGGCGGGCTTGACCGCCTGCCTGATGGTTGGTTGTTCCAGCGACGACAACAATTATGTGGACCAGCCCCAGCCGCAGCAGCAGGAATCGCGAAATTACTCCAGCAGCCGCGACGTGACGGCCTCGATGGCCTTCCCGACCGGCAACCGAAATTCCAGCCAGTTGCTGGTGGAAGAGATCGCCCCTCGCGAAGTGCGCGTTGGGAAGCCTTATACCTATCGTCTGCGCGTGACCAACCTCACCAATCAGCGGCTGAGCGACGTGGTGCTGCATCAGAAGATCCCAGCCGACCTGGCGCTGGCCAATGAAGGACCGGAGGCGCAGCAGGCCGGGTACAAGGAGCGCCGCGATCAAAACGGCCAAGCCCGATTCGACGTGGGTGATCTTGGACCGAATCAATCGAAGACCATTGAAGTGACCGGCACACCCGGCCGGCAGGGGCAGATCGATACCTGCCTGTCGGCTCAGTTCAATCCGCCGACGCTCTGCGCGGTCGTGATGGCGGTTGCGCCGGCGCTGCGCATCCAGGCGTATGCGCAGCCGGAGGCGGACATCTGTCAGGACATTACCGATCGCTACACGGTCACCAACACGGGAACGGGCACCGCACACAATGTCGTGCTCCGCGCCGATCTGCCGAATGGATTGGAGACAACCGATGGGCAGCGGAAATTGGAATCTCGCGTTGGTGATCTCGCACAGGGACAGAGTAAGGAAGTGATGGTCCGACTGCGAGCGCGCCAGGCCGGCCGATTCACAGCACGCGTCGTCGCGGATAGCGATGCCGGTGAGGCCCGGGCTGAAGAGGTCAACACCGTGGTTCGCGCGCCTCGTCTTGCGGTCACGATCGTTGCGCCGAAGGAACAGTACTCGGGCGACGAGATCAGCTACCGCGTGACGGTGAAGAACAGCGGCGATGCCGCCGCCCGCGATACCCGGCTTCGTTTTGGCGCGACGCCGGGCATGGTCGAGTTCATGAGTGCTGAAGGAGCCGAGGGACGCCAGCTTTCGTCCGAGCGCGAAAATGGCGGCCAAAATCTGGGAACGCTCGCTCCTGGTGAAACGCGCAACGTGATGGTCCACTTCCGAACGCTTCGTGGCGGCCAAGTGACGGTGGATGCGACGGCTGAAGCGCAATGTGCCGCTCCGGTCACGACTCCAATCGAAAGCGAAATCCATCAGGTCTCCGCTTCGGCTCTGATCGTGACGCACGATCATGATCCCGTCCGCGTCGGCGATGACGTCACCTATCACATCGTCGTCCAGAACAAAGGACACGCGGCGGACCATGATGTGGTCGTGATCGCGACGCTGCCCGATAGCGAGAAGTTCGTGAACATCGAAGGCGCCAACGGCCAGCGCGAAGGCAAGGTTGAAGGCCAGACCATCAGCCTCGGCTCCATCCCGACGCTCGAGCCCAAGCAGACGATGTCGTGGGACATCAAGGCCAAGGCGCTGCGGCCAGGTGAAGCGCAACTGCGCGTCACCATGACCAGCCAGACGACCACCAAGCCAGCCGTCAAGATTGAGCCGACGAAGCTGATTGGTGGCGAAAACAATCTGCATGAACGCACCAACGAAGCGCCGCCAGTGCCTCAGAATCAGTAGAGCAATGGCGACGGTTTAGATTCCTCACGCACACCCCCGGGGAAGTTCATCCCGGGGGTTTTTCATGCGCGGGTGAATTGGGAGGGCGCGGTAGAGGGTTCGCACGTCCAGCAACAGATTGCACCGGTGGACTGGCGGTTCGCGATGCCGCTATGATCCGAGGCTGTCGTACAAGTTATCACTAATTGGTTTGCGATCGGGAGGAGAGGCTCATGCGCACTTGCCGCTGGTTCGGGGTTTTGGCTCTTGTCGGAATCTTCACTTGCACTGCCATGGGACAATCGCGACGGCGGCCCGCGACCCAGCCGACGACCAATGAGCATGAAAGCGTGCCCGGCACGCGCGACGAGAATCCCGAAAGCCATTTCTCCATCACGCAAGGCTCGATCGATATTCATGGCCAAACGCTCAAATACGAAGCGACCGCCGGGCAGATGGCGCTGAACGATGATTCAGGAAAACGCAAGGCCAATGTGTTCATCGTCGCATATGTGAAGCAGCCGGCCGACGACATCGACACGCGGCCCATCACCTTCGTCTTCAATGGCGGCCCCGGCGCGGCTGCTGTCTGGCTTCACATGGGAACAGCCGGCCCGCGCCATATTGAAATGAACGATCATGGCGATCCGCCGACGCCGCCCTATCACGTCGTCGATAATCCGGACACCTGGCTGGCCAGCACCGATCTGGTCTTCATCGATCCGGTCGGCACCGGCTTCAGTCGCGCCGCCAATGGAGAAAAGCCGGAGCAGTTTTATGGAGTGCAGGAAGACATCCGCTCCGTCGCCGAAGTCATTCGCCTTTACATCACGCAGCACAACCGGTGGATCTCGCCGAAGTTCCTGGCCGGCGAAAGTTATGGCACCACTCGCGCCGCAGGCCTCTCAAGCTATCTGCTGGAGCAGGATGGGATCGCGCTCAATGGGATCGTGCTGATCTCGTCGGTGCTGGATTTCCAGACGCTCGATTTCTCGCGTGGGAATGATCTGCCTTACGCCCTCTATCTGCCCAGCTACACAGCCATCGCGCATTACTACAAGAAGCTCGTGCCGGACCTTCAGAATGCGGACCTGAGCCAGACGCTTAAGGAAGTGCAGCAATGGGCGACACACGATTATCTCGACGCGCTTGCTGCCGGGCGCTCGCTGACTGCCGATCAGCGCGATGCAGTGGCAAAGAGACTCTCGCGCTATACCGGCCTCTCGCTTGATGTGGTGCTCAAGGCGAATTTGCGCATCAATGCCGGGGCGTTTCGCGCCGAATTACTCGCGGATAAGCAGGAAATCATCGGCCGATTCGATGCGCGCATCGCCGGCTACAATCCCGATCCGCTGACGATGTCGGATGAATATGACCCGAGCCTCGCCCCCTACCTGGCGGCCTACACCGGCGCTTTCGAGTGGTATTCCCGCACCATTCTGAAATATAAGGATGACCATGAATTCGACGCGCTGTCCAGCAAGGTTGGCCCGTGGAATTTCGGTCGCGGCTCCGGCTACCTCGACGTCGCCACGAGCCTGCAGGATGCCATGATGAAAAGCCCCCACATGAAGGTGATGTTCTGCAATGGACTGTCGGATCTGGCCACGCCCTACCTAACCGCCGACTACACCATCTGGCACATGAACCTCAGCCCCGACCTGCGCGCCAACATTTCCCACAACTACTACGAAGGTGGCCATATGCTCTATCACTACCAACCCTCCCGCCAAAAGCTCGGCCACGACATCGCCGCCTTCATCCGCTCCGCCACGCCGCAAGCGACGGGGAAGGCGGAGGAGCCGGATACATCTAAGTAAAGGCGCCAGGTGGCCTCGTTCCGCCCCTCCATGCAACGCCGTGCACCATTTGCACCGCACCAAAATGCACCATTTTTGGCCCTTGTCCGGATGTTGCATGACGGACCTGATGTCGCAGAGCCATCCTGCCTTTGGGTCTATATCCTCCGATTTCTCAAAATGTCACAAAAGGATGCGCGCGGCGAGATTTTGGGGTGACATTTGAGAACGATCTTTACTTAAATGTCTGTAGAACATGTTCTTACGAATACGTCGGGCGATGTCATAGGTGTGACATTTCGTGACATCCGGTGGTATTGCGGTAACACTTGGCGACATTCGACGGGGCTCTTTCACGTGTCTAGACATTTCCATTCAACTGACGAGCGCATCGAGAAGGCAATCGCATGGTGATGATCCAGGACAAAGTTCAATTGTCAACTATTTTTGTGTTTTCGTGCTGGTCGCACGGACACGCTCTTTCCATTATCGCTTTCTGACAGTGCCGTAGTAGTTTTCCATACTCTTTACTCTTACGACGGTGAAGAAAATGATGAATGGACTCGATGTACTCTCGAAGCTCGACAGAGTCTTGCATTGGTATTTTCCTATGATCAACAGCCCGAGGGTCTACCCGGCAGCAGCCCGCCTGACGGCATACTGCGACTCCGAGGACTGGGCGCTGACAATTGAGGAGTGCATCTACCGACCCTGGGCTATGGGAAACGCGAGATTCACTACACTTGTTTACCAATACGGAAGCTGCCTCGAGCGCGAACCGACGCGCGATGACAAGCCAGTTTACATATATGCTATAGAGGAGGAAGCATCTGCACCCATTTTTGCAAATCGAGTGGGTAAGACTCTCCTACCATCGGCAAGCACCGCTTTAATTCGCGGACGCAAGGCGCAGTTTGCGCTAAAACCTGAGGAATTTGAGCGGAAGGGAATCGAGCTGCGCCATCCACCAGAGATTGACGGGCCCGATCTGCTTAGGCGGATCGAGCGCCGGGAGAGTCGTGCTATCTGCAGGATGATTACTGCGTTATCAACAATTTGAAGATTTATGGCACGCCCTGGCAGCCGAGGTTTTTTGATTGGGCGTTTAACCTGGACGAACCTGAACTGGCGCTGAAATTTGCTGAAATCCCCGCCGACACGGACATCCTGGTTTGTCATGGGCCGCCGCTGGGCTATGGCGATCGCTCCTCCCACTCCAACCGCCCGTGCGGCTCACCCTCGCTGCTGGCCGCCATCGATCGCATCAAACCCCGTTTGTGCGTGTTCGGTCACATCCACGAGGGTCGCGGACAATGGGAGCGGAATGGAACGATCCTCGCGAATGTCACGCATGTCGATCGGGCGTATCGACCGGTGTATGAGGCGATGGTGTTTGATCTGTGAGCGCGGGTATCGCGGGAGCGTCAGGGTATGTACCCAAATTGAGTACAATCGCACCCAATATGGGTACACCATTTTTTATCTTGATGCCCTGCTCGTTTAGCCGCTACTGCTTGCAGTGCGCGTCCGAGGA
>JANWHF010000093.1 GCA_025450555.1 Tepidisphaeraceae bacterium
CGCGGGGAATCCTCGCGGTCGCCTGGGTCTCCATACCACAGCTCCTGTTCAAAACGCAAAATTTGAGGCAAACCAGCGAAGCTTCGCGTCGACAGGCCAAACGTAGCCGAATCCTCAGGCGGGCGCAGGCACAAGATTATGATAAATCTGCTGGCAGGACTAAATGCAATCGCCCTGGGCACCTTCTGGCCCGAGGGCAGGTTTTTGTTGCAGTCAGATGGCAGAAGTTTATAATGGACGATGCTGGAGATTGCGCCCGGATATGCGCCGGTCGCAAAACCCGGCTGGATCTAGGCTTCCATGATGCAGCACCACGGGAATCGTCCGTTAATCATTGCGCTGTATGCGAATGCGATTCTGCTGGGTTTGATCCTGGTGGTATTGGTTTCGCGCGGTTCAAGCTTGGGGCCGATGGCTCAGGCGCAGCCGGTGCCGATGGCGGGCGGGAATGGCATGTATGTGATGCCGGCCCAGTTTCTGCCTCAGCTTTGGGGCTGTTACGTGCTGGATACCAATAATCAGTCGCTGACCGCTTATGCCTACTATGGCAGTCTGACCAAGCCGCAGTTGCGGCTGATTGGCGCCCGAAACATTCAATGGGATCGCGAATTGAAGAACTTCAACACTGACCCCGACCCGCAGCACATTCGCGAGCTGATTGAAGTGCAGCGCGCTCCGATGCGCGAAAATCGGCCGCCCAAAACCGGGCTGACCGAGCCGAAGACGCAGCCTGCGGGAGATAATCAATAGTCGTACGCTCATCACTTGCCAACAAGGAGTCCGCCCCATGATGGCCAAAATGTTCTATACGCTCGAGGAGGCCAAGTCGGCCTTGAACAAGAGCGAAGAGGAAATCAAGAGCTTTGCCCGCGAGGGACGCCTTCGCGAATTCCGCGACGGGCCGCGCCTGATGTTTAAGGCCGATCAGGTCGAGCAGCTCAAAGCCGAGCTGACCGGCACCGATCAGGTCGATCTGGGCACGTCCGATTCGGGTGGCCTCATTGGTCTCGTGGACACCACCGGCGCGAGTGGCACCAGTATCACCCTGGCCGACACCGATGCTGGGCAAGCGTCCGGCGCCGGCATGCGGACCAAGGAAGACACGGCCCTGGCGACCGACCTCGGTCTGTCGGGTACCGCGGGCGGCATTCCTTCACCGGGCCGGGCGCAGAGCGGAACGGGCCTGAGCGGTAGCGCGCAAGGCAGCCGATCGGGCATCAACGTGTTCGGCAGTGAGACGGGCGTCGATCCTTCCGCACAGACCGCCATCACCGGTGGCGTGCGCGAGCAACTCAATCTTGAAAGCGTCGGCTCCGGCTCCGGTTTGCTGGATCTTTCCCGGGAAGCCGATGACACGAGCCTGGGCGCGGTGCTGGGCGAAATCGGACCCGGCGGGACGCGCGCCGGAACGGCGGCGGGCGTAGAAATTTCCGAGAGCGGGCTGGATCTGGAAGAGCCAGTGG
The DNA here is from genome assembly GCA_025450555.1 of Tepidisphaeraceae bacterium. GTDB lineage: Bacteria > Planctomycetota > Phycisphaerae > Tepidisphaerales > Tepidisphaeraceae > JANWHF01. The sequence continues at coordinate 1,464 of JANWHF010000093.1, forward strand.
GCGGCGTGACTCGTGCAAGCGGACCGATGATGGTCGAGGCGGCCGATCCGATGTCGCCGGCCTTTGGCTGGGCGGCGCTGGGTGGGGCGATCGTCCTGCTGTATGGAATTTATGTGCTGCTGGCCGGCACGGTGGGAATCGGCAGTGAAGCGGCCGGTGTGAAGCAGCTCGTCGGCTACGGCTGGTGGGCCGCGGCGGCCGGGGGTGCTGTAGTGATCATCGTGCTCTTTATCATCGGCCTGCTGATCGGTAAATCGACCAGCGGACAAGCGGCGTAAGAGCAACGAGTCCGATTGAGAAATCCCTTGAAGTCGCCGGCAGATTCGATCTGCCGGCGACTTCTATTTTTACAATGTTTAGCGGGCGAGCTTGTTCGCCAATCTGTTGGGATGCCCCTTCACCTATCGCTTTGGGACCGGTCGCAGGGAAAGTCCGTGGCGCTGTGACGGCGGCATCCGGTAATGAAGGTCAGGAAAGGCGCGCGCAACAGCTCGCAAGCGAGCCCGCTAAATTTCAGAAAAAGAATCAGGGGCAACCGTGGGGTTGCCCCTGATTCTTAATCGATCTGTTCTTTATGACCCGCGTTTACCGCGCGGCTTGATCGTAGTAGCCGATGAAGTAGAGGAACCGGTTCTGGTCGAGAATCGGCACGCCGAGCTTCAGGGCCTGGGCCTTTACATCGTTGTAAGCATCGAGGGCCTTCTGTGCATCCTCGAGACGGCGCTGAACAAGCGGGTTGTCCTTGTCGTCGGTGGTGACGCTGGGCAGGACCGGCTCTTCGCCGAGGATGACGAAATCGGTGTTGACGCTCACCTGATCCTGAGTCTTGCCGCCCCAGCGGGTGATGAGATTGCGAACCACTTCGGCATCGCCCGGCGTCGGGTTGCCACTGTGGGCCAGGTCAAACGCGCCGAAGACTACGAAGTTGTATTTGGTGTTGGGGTCGTAGACGAGGTTCTCGATCAGATCGCCTTCCTGGATCGTCTGGCCGGGCGCACTCTTGATGATCCGGCACTCGCTCATCCCTTGCATCACTTTGATCACTTCGATCGAAGCTTTGCCTGCAGGAAGCGTGGGCTCGCCATCGGGGCCAAGCTCGCTGGCGGTGAGCTTCGGCAGCCCCTTGTTCTTGTCATAAATCTCGAACGTGAGGCCCGGCGTCACCGACTCTCCACTACCGATGTCGATAAAAACCGTTCCATTAGTCAAATTGACCTTATTGATTTTCCCATCGGCCCGCTGCAGGGCTGAGTTGGGATTGACACGCAGGCGGCCCAGCTTTTCCTTGAGCGTGTTGAATTGGTGCTCGAGGCTGGTAAACGAAACCTGGGCCTTGGACAGCTCGCTCTGGAGCGTGTCGGCACGTCGCTGCTGTTCCTGCATCGCCTGCTTGGCGCTCTGCTCGATGTCGGCAACGCTGGTGTTCTTCGATTCCTGATACTTGGCGCTCTGCGCCTGGACTTCCTGCAACTGCGCCTGCACGGCGGCAATCTGCTTGTCCTTCTCGCCCAGAAGCTTGTCGCGCTCTGCGGTGACTTGCGTCGCACGATCGTTTGCGGCCTTCACATCGGCCTGCGCCTTGGCGACGGCGTCGGCGCCTTGCGTCACCTGGCTGGCCAGCAGCCGAATGTTCTGGAGAAGGTTGTCGGAGCTGAGCGTGACCGAGACGTTCTTGGCCTTGAGATCCTTATCCACGTCCTGAAGGGTGGCCAGAACTTCCTCGTTGACCTTCTCATAGGTCTGCTTGTCGTTGCCGGTGATGGTGCGGGCTTCGGCACCGCGCTGCCGGATGAGCTTCTGCATCACCGTTCCGCTGCCCTGGCCCTTGGCGTTGGTGATCGCCACGAACTCCGGCGAGGCCAGGTCGGTGTCGGAGACGGCACTGGCCATCTTCGCCGACAGCTCCTTGCTCGTCTGGTCGAGATGGTTGTATTGAACGTCGTAGTAGATCGCGAAAATCGCGGCGACGACGAACAGGATCACAAAGACCACCAGCCATGAAATCAGACCAGTTCGCGTGTTCTGATAGGCTGAGTTAATCGGGGGCATGAAAACCTCCAAGTCGGCTGCTGCAACAGGCCCCGGCGCGGCCGCCGGGACACGGGTGAGTATCAACCGTCAGCGATGCATCGTTTTTTGGCGATCACTCCGCTGCGGGATTGGAAGGCGGGATATCCACCGGCGCGCGCCGATGGCTCCAAACCGAAGAGAGAATGTACCCTTTTTGGCTATCGACCGTCAAGAAAACCTTTGGACGCGCGAAGCCGCAAGCGAGTTATCGGACAGGTTTGGGCTATTCGACACCACTCTCGGGCCGGCCCATCTGGACCAGCCAGCGGAAATGCGAACCCAACGCCCCCAGGAATGACCGGTGCTCGTTATAGACAATGCCAAATTCCCGGCAGGTTTCCTCGACCACCTTGGAGAGGGCGGGGTAGTGAATATGGCAAATCTTGTGAAACAGGTGATGCTCGACCTGGAAATTCAGGCCCCCCAGCAGCCAGCGGAGAACGCGATTTCGCCGCGCGAAATCGACCGTCGTTTGAACCTGGTGAATGGCCCATTCGGTTTCGATTCGGCAGGTGCCGTCGGCGGATGCGGAGGCGACGGGAAATTGCGCCTCGCCCACGCAATGGGCAAGCTGAAACACGACGCTCAGCACCAACCCGCTCACGAATGCCGCGATCGCATAAACGCAAAAGACGGCCCAGACCGGATGCAAAAGCATCGGAATCACAAAGGCCAGCGAGAAGAAAACGGCCTTCCCGCCAATGAAAACCCACAGATCTTTTCCGCGCGGCCGGCGAATCGTATGGCCGCCAATCCGGCCCACGGCAATCTGATAAAAATCATCGAACAGATGCCATTTCACCGCGAGAAATCCGTACAGGAGCCAAAGGTAGATTCCCTGAAAGCGGTGGAATGGCAGGCGCCGTTGCTCCGGCGCAAGCCGGCCCAGCAGGCCGATGTTAATGTCGTCGTCGTGGCCGTTGATGTTCGGATACGTGTGATGAATCGAGTTGTGCTTCCAATCCCACATGTAAGAGCTGCCGCCCATCAGGTCGAGGGTCAGCGCCATGATCCTGTTGACCCATTGCCGATCTGAATAAGCTTTGTGCGCGCCGTCATGCTGAATGTTGAAGCCAACCGCCGCCATCGATAAACCCAGCACCACCGCCAGCGGCAAAATCACCCACCATGCGTGAACCGCAAACAAGAGCAACAAGTAAGCCCCCGCGAGCCATGCCAGGATGGAGGCGGTCTTGAAATACATCTGCGGGCAATCCCGGCGTCGCTGGCCGGTGTGCTCGAAATAAGCATCAACGCGCCGGCGCAGCTCCCGAATGAAGCGGTCGCTGCCGTTGAATTTCAGTTTTGCAAGAGTTTGATGTTGATGAGTGCTCGCGGAGATCGGCTGCGATCGAGTTTGCATAGAAAAGCGCACCAGGCCAGAGGTTATCGTCGGCGTCCCAATCCTGCCCGCTCCAATGGCGGCAATGATTAGCAGCCCACGAAAAATGCATTCTAGGTGAATAGATCGACTGATGCGAGCGGACGGGAGTAAGAACTTTACCGAATTTTCTTAGTTTCATCTTCGCACGCCAGCCAAAGGGGTGGCAGAGGCAATACGGATGACTAACATGAAGTGATCTGTTGCTCCGGCATCGGTTGGTGCAACAGAATTTTAATCCGCGGGCGAACAGAACGCCGCGATCGGATATATAACTTTGATCAGAGGACGAATGGGGCAGCCAAGTTTAGCCGCGACGCGCTAGCGGAGCGCTTCCCCGAGCGCTCTCAGAAAGCGCTCCGCTTCGCGTCGCGACACTGGGGCTGACGAAACAGAAATCCGTAATACGCAAATTAAATCGCAGGAGTATCCGACTCATGTCAACCGAATCCAAATGCCCATTTAAGCACACGACCGCCGGCGGAATGACCAACACCGACTGGTGGCCCAAGCAGTTGAAGGTCGAGCTGCTGCACCAGCATTCCTCCAAGTCCAATCCGATGGGCAAGGAATTCGACTATGCCGCGGAATTCAAAAGCCTCGATCTGTCGGCAGTGAAAAAAGATCTCACGGCCCTGATGACCGATTCGCAGGACTGGTGGCCCGCCGACTTTGGTCATTACGGCCCGCTCTTCATCCGCATGGCCTGGCACAGTGCCGGCACTTATCGCATCGGCGACGGTCGCGGAGGCGGCGGCCGCGGGCAGCAGCGCTTCGCGCCGCTCAATAGCTGGCCGGATAACGTCAGCCTCGATAAGGCGCGTCGCCTGCTTTGGCCCATCAAGCAGAAGTATGGCCGAAAGATATCGTGGGGCGATTTGATGATTCTTGCGGGCAATGTCGCCCTCGAATCGATGGGATTCAAGACGTTTGGTTTTGCCGGCGGGCGCGAGGACACGTGGGAGCCGGATCACGATGTGTATTGGGGTTCTGAATCGACCTGGCTCGGGGGAGATGTCCGCTACGCCCACGGTTCCGATGGCGTCGTAAAGCCAGGCGGGGTGCTCGTTTCCGATGACGATGCCGACGGCGATCTCCACAGCCGCAACCTGCAAAAGCCGCTGGCGGCGGTGCAGATGGGCTTGATCTACGTCAACCCCGAAGGGCCCGATGGCAATCCCGATCCGCGCGCAGCCGCGCATGACATCCGCGAAACCTTCGGCCGAATGGCGATGAATGATGAGGAGACCGTCGCGCTCATCGCGGGCGGGCATACCTTCGGCAAGACGCACGGTGCCGCTCCGTCAACGAACGTCGCGCACGAGCCCGAAGGCGCGGGCCTGGAGCAGATGGGCCTTGGCTGGAAAAACAGCTTCGGCACCGGCAAAGGCGCCGACACCATCACCAGCGGCCTGGAAGTCACCTGGAGCAACTCGCCCACCAAGTGGAGCAATGGCTTCTTCGA
>JANWHF010000094.1 GCA_025450555.1 Tepidisphaeraceae bacterium
CGCGCATTGAACGCTTTGATTCCGGCGCGAATTCGATCGAGTGCCTGATCGAAGTCGTATCGCTGCAGATAAATGAAGGCCACCCGCACGTGGGCCTGGTGCGTCCAAAGCTCGAAGGGCAAGGCGAGATGCTCAAATTGTTCGAGCAATTGCGCGTCGGTCATAAAGGTGTTTTGGGCTGCCCCAGTTCAACGCGCGGCTTCGGCAAGTCGCTGGGCGACCCAAGCCCGATCCGGTTCCCCGACAGATTCCGGCACCCGATCATAGTGGAGCAGGCGGTCATACCGCCCGCGCGCATAGGTCTGGGAAAACACAATGGCAACGTCAAGCCCTACTTCGCCATCGCCCTCGCGCAGCGGGACTGGAATGGTCGGTAAGGCCTGCCGCAGCGACCAAGAATAGACGTCGCACTGCCGGCCCGTTTGCCATCGGGTCACAAAAGCGAAATAGTCGCCCGCCGGCAGGGCTGCGAGCATTGGTAACCGCTCGCCTTTGAGGAGCAGGTCCAGCTCAACCAGATTCACCTGGTGAAGGATCAGATCTCGCCGCCGCGAAAGATAAGCCGCCCGATCATCGCTGCCACGACGCTTGTTCGCAGGTGAGAGCAGTTCAATATCCGTCACGAGCGCCCGTTCCGGCAGGTGAAGGACCTGAATGTAAAGCTGCTTCGGGGCGTCCAGCAGCTCGATTTCCTGCGGAAGCGTTCGCGGCTCGAGAGTAGAGATCGATTGCGCTGCGCGAGGTTCAGGAGGAGTGGATTGCGCGGGCGATGCATGCAGCACTGCCACGTCGGGCTCTACGAGCCGCGCGGGACCGCCATCCTCAGTGTTTCCGATCATGAGCACGCGCTCTTCAATGGCCGCCACATAATTGGCCGGCAGGCGCTCGTTGAGCAAATCGTGACAGGCGGTGATCAGCGCATGATGAAGATTCGAGCAGATGCCGGTCGACTCCACGTAAGGGTCCATGCCTGGAAATGGACTGAGCATAAGGGACCTCACTGTTGATCATAGTCTTCGATCCTCGAACGCGAAACCAAGTGTGCGGTCGAGCCAGCCGTTTGAACCGTTGCTGAAGTTTGGCCGTACGCTGAAGCAAGGCCATCGCATATAGTCGATTTTGCAAATTCATGCTTTGGCTGGCCGTGGGGAGAAATGATTCTCGATATGATGATGCCCGGCATGGACGGCATGGCGCTGCTGCACGCCATGCGCGCCGATGAGCGGCTCAAGGACGTCGCGGTCATCATGTTCAGCGCCGTCTCCGACCCGGCTTTCCGCGAGTACGCCATCAGCGAAGGAGCCGATGATCATTGGATCAAAAGCGCGATCGACTTTGGCAAACTGCCGGAGTATCTCAAGCCATATTTGTAGCTTGACACGCTGCCCGGGTGAATCGGCAGCTCCCTGAAGCAGAGCACCGCCTGCATTGTCACGCCGGGATTAACATCCGCCAGCACATTCGGTATTGGTGGATAGGAAACAATCAACCATTCAAGGACCTCCCTCATGACCACAAACCATTCGCGTCGTGATCTTCTGAAATTTGCAGCCGTCGCAGCCGCGGCGGGGTCGCTGGCGGGCATGCCGGTGCTGGCGGCGGACGATAAGAAGGAACTGCTGGGGAAGCCGGTTCCGGTTACGCCGGGCCCGGACCGCTGGAAAGGATTGAAGGTCGGCGTAGCTTCTTACACGTTTCATCAGCTACCGCTCGACAAGTGCATTGCCGGCATCAAGCAGGTGGATCTGCATTACGTTTCGATCAAGGACTCCCACTTGCCGCTCAAGAGCACGACCGAGCAGCGCAAGGAAGTGGTGCAGAAGTTCAAGGATGCGAAGATTTTACCGTTGAGCTGTGGGGTGATCAGCATCTCCAACGAGAAGAACGCCCGACAGGCCTTTGAATACGCACGCGATATCGAAGTGCCGACGATCGTTGCATCTCCGAAGCCCGACACGATGACGATCCTCGACAAGCTCGTCGCCGAGTTCAATATCAGGATCGCGATTCATAATCACGGGCCGGAGGACAAAGAATTCAAGTCACCTTACGACGTCTGGGAAGTGATCAAGGATCACGATCCGCGCATCGGACTTTGCATCGACGTGGGACATACCGAGCGCGCCGGCGTCGATCCGGCCGAGGCAATCCGCAAGTGCAAAGCCCGGCTCTACGACTGCCACTTCAAGGACATCGTTGCGCCGCGCGGGAGAAACCAGGCCGCCGAAGTGGGGCGAGGCGTGCTGGATATCCGCGGCATGCTCCAGGCACTGCTCGACATCGGCTTCAAGGGCCACATCGGTTTCGAATTCGAAAAGGCCGCTGCCAATCCGACACCAGGCTTGGCTGAATCGGTGGGCTATACCAAGGGCACACTGTCCGACATGAAGCCGGCATCGGCGTAACGCCGACCGGTTCTTGCAGCGGAACCGCGCCGCCAGCACCTGTACCTGGAGGATGGGAGCCCTCTGCCGCCTTTAGATTTGGCATCGCCGAAGCTATGCCCTCGGGCGCCCCCGCGCATTACTACTTCTCGCTCATGCTTTGATGAAGGCTCAACTCGGCTCCAGGCGGGTCGGGGGCGGGGGAGGCGGGCGGAGTCTTTCCTGCGCCGCGACCGTTTCCGGCGGATCGCCGCCGAGCATGCAGTTGGGGAATGCCTGCAAGAACAATTGGGCCTCGGGGCTTCCCATCGGCTGCGACTGCGAATTGGCCTGCTGTTGCAGCGACCCGAAAGTCCTCGGGTCAGCGACTGGTGGCTTGCGAAGGTTTGCCGGCGTGTTTTGTGCCTGATCTTTAAATCGAGATGCGCGAACGGGAAGCGGGTCTCGATCCGGTGCAGCAAAAGGTGGCGTCATCACCGCCAGCCGGTTGAAGAGGCCGGCAAACTTTCCCGGATCCCATCCTGCCTGAGCGTAAAGTAAATATCCCAAGTCATCGGCCGATGACTGCTGATCGAGGCTGAAGCGATTGCTCACGAATTGCCATGCAATCACCGGCAGGCTGCTGTTTGGATCGGGCTTGAGCTTTGTTTTCTCCACATCCAGATCGATCGCATGCGCATATTCGTGCGCAATGGCGGCGGCCAGTTCATCTTCGTTTCGACAAACGCGAAACAGCCCGGCATAGAGGTAAATGTGGGTTCCGCCGGTGTAAAAGGCATTAATGACCGGCGAGTTCACCAGATGGCATCGCAGGTGAGACAGCAGTTGCTCATTGGCGCGGTTTGGAACGACTTGCCGAGCGGCGGCCGCGAGGCGGTCGCCGATTAGTTGGACATAATCGCGCAAATCCTGGTTGCTGGTTACGGCCGACTGCAACGCTCCCGCATGCAGGCGATCGGCCTGCTGGACAAACTCAGCCGAGGGCGCGGGCGCTGAGCAACCCATACCGACCAGCAAGAGGGCGAGCACGAAGAGCAAGTACCGCGTCAATAATGTCATTGGTTGGAAAGACTCCAATCTCAACGACAGTCTTTCCGTTGCAGCCCAAATTTTCAAGCGCGGCGGTGGATAGCGACACGGAAACTAATATCAGAGATGTTTCTGGCGAGCTAATTATTACCCTGAGCCACCGCTGGCCAGCGGTATTTCAGCGGGCCCACCGTCCATTTTACGCGCTCGGCCAGCGATCGTGCGGGTGCCGTGAAGGCCAGGCGAAGTCCGACGTCGGCATATCCCTGATCGGTGTGCGTCACCGGCAGTGGCCTGGTGGGAGCGACATCGGTGGGTCCAAGGGCTGAGCCGCCAATGACAAACAGCGAATGTGCCTCAGATTTGGCAAAGCCTGCGATTCCGGCGGCGGTCTTCTTGTCTTTCCAGGAATCAAATGCTTCCACATCATCGCATTCGTATTCCGCGACGTTGCCGATCAGATGATGAAAGACCGATCCGCTGGCCGGCGAGGCAACATGCCGGAAATAGAGCGTTCCATCATCGAAGGACATTGCCTTGGCACGCTGGCCGCCCGATGCCGGCTCGGTTCGAAAGATGCCGTCTTCGAGCGAGCGAGTGCTTCCTGAATCAGCCAGGTATTTGCGCTGCTGCTCCCAGGTCTGATCGCGGAGATTCCACTGGGCATCGGTCGTGGCCTTTTCGAATTGCTCGTACGCGGCCAGCCACTCACTTGTCGAAGGAAGTCGGCATCCGCAAAGAGCCGCGTAATAGAGCGCTACCTGCGCCGAAATTTGCTGCATCGGATGATCCGGCTCCGGCGGGCCGCCATATCGGTCGGCCAGGACCATTCGGTTGAACCGGCCGGCGCGGAAGGGCATGGCAAAATCATTATCTTCATCCGGCGTCAACCAGTATTGCGGACAGCTCATAGGAATCGTGGACTGCCCGGCCCACTCCCAAACGCGCGGGCCGCGCCGGGGATCGCGCTGCGTTGAAGAATACGCCCACGGGAGCTTCTTGGCCTCGCCCCACGCATTGGCCGCTTGCACGACCGCCGAGAACTGCCCGAATGAGACTTCTGTCGTCGCCAGATAAAACGGCCGGGAATCGTGAGGCTGTACGCGCCGGAATTCCACGGCCGGCTGAACCCCCAAAATTCCCGTAGTAAAAACTTCTCCAGGATTCTGATCGGCAAAGGCCTCTCGATCATTCAGGCGAGCGAGGTGCTCGACCAAATCCTGGTCTTTCAGATCGTTTGCCGCGGTTCGCAAGTTGGCCACGGCATCCTGCACGATCTGATCGTTCTGCCGATCGATTCCCTGCTTCAGGACATAAGTCCACAGGTTGAATCGTGCCGGAGCACTGAGGGATGCAACGTCTTCAGTCGTGATGGCAGAGCCACGCTGACCGGCAATCGCCTCGGCCAGCATCGACTCCGAACCAGCCGCTTCGACAAATCGCTTCCAGCGTACCGGCCCCTGCGTCTTCAGGTCAGCCGCGATCGCAGTGGCCTCGCGACCCGGCAGTTCCTTGATGGCTTGCTCGATCCCCTGACGCAACGAAAGCTCGGTCGTTAATTCGCCCGGTTCTGCGGGCCAGGGCGGCGTCTGATGCGTTCCCAGGAGTTGCCAGGCGGCGAGCATCACTTCCGGATCGTTGGACTGCTTCGCCTTGTTGGCCAAGTCATTGCGCCGCAAACGGGTCAAAGACTGGAGCCGATTGATCCGATCCAGATCAACCTTCACCAGCGACTGGATGACCGGATCTCTCCAAAATGCACTTTTGGATTCCCATTTCTTGTCAGGCCGGTCGCTGAGCAGGAGGACCTGCTTGCGTATGGGGAAATCTACCGCAAGCGCTTTGAGGTTATCTGACCACTGACCATATTGAGCCTGCGCCGTCTTTTGGGCATTTGGATCGAGCCGCGCCGAGCGCGGATCGATCAGCGGAAGCAGCTTTTCAAGAAATGCTTCGCGACGGTTGGCGGCAGCCGCGGTGTAGTTCGCGTTCAGGCCGCGCGGAACGGGCGGAAACTGGCTATCGAGATTCGTCAGCAGATTGCGGAGCCGATCGGCGCGCTGCTTATAGTCGGCAAACAGATCGCGATCGCGCGTCATTTCATCGATGCTCTCATGAAGTAATTGCCGCCAGGCTTCCCAATAGGCATTGATGCGCGGAGAAGAGGTGGACAGCACCGGCAGCGTCTTTAGCCAGTCTTCTGGTCCATCGGCATGATAGAAGCGCCGTAGCGAATCGATTTTCGCTTCGACTTCCGTTCGCCGGGCAGCAAATGTGCCATCGGCCATGGAGCGGGCGGTGAAGACTGATTTCCCAAAATCGGCAATCGATGCGAGCGCGTTCTCGTGGCCCTTTTTGAGCTCCGTCTGCTCGCGCTGATCGGGATGCGATTTGTCCACCAGCTCGACGGTGTCGCCCAGTCGCTTTTGTAATGCAACGACTGCCGCGCCGGTTTCATCACGACGGATGGAATTCAGCGCGAGCAAGCCCAGATATTGCTCGATATCGCCGCGCTGGAGCCGGTCGAGGTCCATGCTGTCGGAAACGTCCTTTGTGAGGCGCTGCCGATCGACGTTGCTTGGAAAATCGCGCGTTGCGGTGGCCAGTCGTTCGGCCAGCCTCGCATTCTGCCGCACCTGATCGAAGCCATGCAGTCCCGACGACGTAATCTCGATGCCTGCAGCAGCGGAACTCCGCAGAAAGACCGCCATCGCCTTGAGTGTTCGGTCATCTTTCTTTTGGATTTCCTGCGTTTTTTCAGAAAGCTGCTTCCAACTATCGTCTGCCTTGGCCAGTTCCTGAGCGATGCGAGGCGTCAACTCCAGCAGACGATCGATCGCCGGCGCAACGTCTGCTCCGGGGCCAGGCCGGGCAGCATCAATCAACTTGCCGAGGTAGTCGGCCGGCTGCGGCCAGGCGCGCGATTCGAACTTGGCCTTCATCGACATCGCGTCAGCCAGACAAGCCCAATGGTCGGGCGTCAGGTCGGTCTGAACCTGCTGGACCAGTGCGTTGGCTGCGACGGCCTGCCGATAGTCGGACACACTCCAGCACAAAAGGCCTGACGAAGAAGTCGGCAGCAAATCAATGCGACGTGGGCTCATCGCCTCGGTGATCTGGCGCAGCGTCGGGTCACTCAAGTAAACGTGTCGCCGTGCCGGATTCTGCATGGCGATGGCAAAGGCGCCAAACCATTGCTGGCGGCTCTGCGCGAATTTGTTGCGGGCCGAATGATCCAGCACCGTCAGCGTCACGACCCCGGCCATCAGAATGGCCAGTGGTACGAGCGCGGCTATCAATGCTCCACGAAGTTTGTGTGTTGGGCGGCGGGGAGCCAGAGGTTCTAGCCGACTCGCGACAATTTCCAATGGTGGCCGCAGCGCTGCAACCGGCACCAGCAGGTCACCGCATAGTTGCCGCCAGACATCCGCATCAGCACCCAGCGCCTGCCACCGAGGATCATCCTGAAGCGGCCAGGGCTGGTCGGAAAACGGCTCGTGCATCACGAGCTGATAAATGAGCTGCCCAAGCGCCTGCACATCGCCCGGTTCACCCGCCTTCGCCGCCTGCGCTGGTGATCCAAGATCAGTTAAAAGAACTCTGGCTGTCGTGAGATCTTTTCCATCAAACAAAACATTTGAGGGTTTAAGATTGCCATGCGGTCGGCCCCGCGCCGAACGAAGTTCAATTAAGCCTTCAACGATCGAGTTGGCAACGGAATGGAGCGCCGCCGCGCCAACTTCAACTTTCGCATCCAGCAGCTTTTGAGCCGAAAGAGGCAAATAGTCGGTGGCAAACCAGGCGCCGCTGTCACTTACCCCAACTTGATAAACGACCGCCCAATGGCGCGCGCCGCCCGCCACGACCTGCTGCTGAACCCGCGCTCGATCCAGGAAAATCGCATGATCCCAATGAGGTTCGCTCGGATCATCTGCGGGAACGCTGAATCGTTTGACGACGTAGTTGCCCGTCTCGTCATCGAGGCGCTTGGCGCGCAGCACCGCGCCGGTGGAAGTAAGATACAACTCTTCGGTTACCTGGTACGGCCCAAACATTGTCACATATCATGCCTTATTTGGCCGGATCTCGCCACGGAAAGAAGATCGCGGCAAACTCTATTTTCTTGTCGCAGACGTTGGCGGATTTTCCGGCCAGTCGCTTGCATCGCGAATGGCGTGGATTTCCTTTACACCAAAAACCCTTTTGCCTGAATTCATGCCATGGCAGCGTTTAGCAGCGTGGTTCCAACTTTGACGATTATTCAGATTTTCCGGCCAGAAGGGCCAGGTTCGGCATTGCAATGGGCGCACCGGATACACCGAGCAGAATTTGCGCTTTGATGCGGCGGGCGCTGAGGTCTCATCCGACTCTTTAAGAAAGATGCAGTCGTATTGCCCCTGCGGAGTCATTCGTTCTTTAAGGCTCAACCGATCACCAAAGCGGCGGCAAAAGCGCTTTATCACCTCTTCAGCCGACAGCTTCAGAAAATCGGCCAGCCGATGGATCTCTTCCTGGCTGATCCAGACATAGCCGGGCGGCCCGGTGCAGCAGTTACCACACTGCGAACAGGTAAACGCGAGCCCATCGGAATACCAGACGGATTCCTCAACTTTGGAATTGATTACATCAAGCTTCATGGATCGGAGAAATGATAGCCGCAAGGGGCCGGGCTTTGGCAAGCGCAACGTTATGGCGCGCCGCCAGCCCCTGCATTGCCGCGGAGCATTCGAATTTCGTCAGCCATTTTCGAGAGTGCCGCCATGATCTCATCGTGACGAGCGCCCTCGGGCGTCGGGCGCTTCTGAATGAAAGTGATTGTGCCGTTCGGCTCCAGCACGCATCGATCGACATCATGCAAGCTGCCGATTCCCTGTTTATGGGCGGCGGCTACGAGTTCGGCCTTGGTGATCAATTCACGATCAAGATGCTGCTTGTCAATCTTTCCATCTCGAATCAGTACTTCCGGCCGGCCTTCCAGCAGACGATCGAGCTTCCGATGTTTATGGATGAAGCGCACCATGACGTAATTGAGCACGAGCAGCGTTGCCGCGCCGATACACCCGCCGATGAGGCTGTTGTCATTGCCGATGATCGCGTTCTGCACTGTATTGGACAGCAGCAACAGCACGATCAGATCGAATGCATTGAGCTGCGCCAGCTCGCGCTTTCCGCCCAAGCGGATGCCGGCCAGTAGAAAGACATAGATCAAAACTGAACGCAGGATTTTTTCCACGAACCAGACATCCTGGTGGAACATGTCGTGCCAGGTCGTCATCCACGGCGTTACAGCGTCCGCCAGCAAAAACCCCATGATGCCTCCAAAGGTGAAATGGGTCTTCGAGCCTTTGAGGAGCAGTATATCCGACTGGACAAGCCGGCAAGTTGCCTGCACACTTCGGCAAACATGTTGCTCGCTCAGGCCGATCCAGATCATTCCACGCTGTTGCTCCTCTTTGCCGCCATCGCGGCCCTTTATGTGGCCGGGCGGCTGGCGATCAATGCGCTCGCTGGTGGTGAAAGACAAAGCGCCGGCCGGCGAGCGATCGGGCAATGGATTCCCATCGCGGCGACGACTCTTGCCGCGGTGCTCATGAAGCATCCGGAAATGGTTGCTTCTCTAGTAATTGGCACTTCAATCGCCTGCCTGTCGATGGCGCTGGGCATGGCCATTTTGCTCGCTCCGATGACCGATCAGACGCGGCGCCACAGTGTCTGGGCCTTCGTTTGCCCGGCGGCGATCGTGGTGATGATGGCTGGATTCAAAGGGGAACTGGTCTGGTGGCACGGAATCGTGTTTCTGCTACTCGGAGCATCCATCCTTGCCGTCTGGCATCAAAAACCCTCGACAAGCTCCATCACCGATGCGGGTGTTTCCAATAGCGCGTCTCGATCCCTGGATTCCACTGCAATCATCATTTTGCTCATTTCACTGGCTTTTGCCGGCGTTGGCGCGTGGCTGGCAGTGAGACAGACGCCAATCGCTGGAATGAACAGCCGCTGGATGTCGACCGGCATGCTTGCGTCGCTGATTCTCAGCCCGCTGCTGGCGCTGCCCACGTTCGTGACGATTACACATGTCGCGCAGCGCGGAGATTCGAACGGTGCGATCAGCTCTTTGGTCGGCACGGTATTGCTCAATCTCTGCCTGTTGCTGCCTCTGGCGATTTTTATTCAGTTTGGTCTCACCGCATTTGGCGCGAGAGCGCAGGCCGATGGGAATGCGCTTGCTGCATTAGGAACGCTGGGGCAAGCCTTACCCTACCCGGCTGCCGTTTGGCGGCTCGACACGATTATCCTGATTACACTCGGATTCCTGCTGATTCCGGTATCGATGGGGCGCTGGCTCATTGGCGCTTCGACCGCACTGTGCCTGTCGCTGGGATATATGTTCTACCTCGTCATCAATTTTGTTCTGCTGATCCGCCATTGAAGTCATGAAGACCAAAAAGGATGAAATGCTGGTGCGCGATCAGGCGGCCGAAAGCTGGCGGGTCTTTCGCATTATGTCGGAGTTCGTGGAAGGATTTGAAGTACTCGGTCGATTATCCAGGGCGGTTTCCATCTTCGGCAGCGCCCGCACGTCTCCCAATGATCCGATGTACAAAGCCGCGGAAACAACGGCGCGCCTGTTGGTCCGATCGAAATTCGCCGTCATCACGGGCGGGGGCCCTGGAATCATGGAAGCGGGGAACAAAGGCGCCTTCGAAGCCGGCGGCACTTCGATTGGACTCAATATTTCTCTTCCCCATGAACAGGAATCGAATCGCTATCAATCCGTCAGCCTGGATTTTCACTATTTCTATGCGCGAAAAGTGATGTTCGTGAAATATGCGTCTGCCTTCATTTGCTTTCCTGGGGGCTATGGCACGCTCGATGAGCTTTTTGAAACGCTTACGTTGGTTGAGACGCTGAAAATCGAGCCGTTTCCGATTCTGCTCTACAACTCCAGGTATTGGGGCGGCCTTCGGGATTGGATGAATGAGACGCTGGTTAAGTCGCATTGCATTGACCGGGAAGACCTAGACATTTTCCACCTTGTGGATACGCCGCAGGAAGCTGTAAAAGTGCTGACGCGAGGCGTTAAAAAACATTGGTGGAAGCCGGCCGACAAGGTGCTCAAAGACGCCGTCGGAACCGCTGCCCATGCATCGCGCGCACCGATTGAAGGCGCGAGAGGAGCTGACACCGGCGAAGGCACGCGATATGGTCAGCGGCCCATCCGCACGTTCAAGGCCCATGCCAAGCCATCGCGCAAGCCGGAGCAGTAGTGCCGCTGGCGGTGGAAATCTGGCGATGGAAAACCGGCTGTGCGGCCTTTGCCAGATGCATCGGCGCGCCACCTTCGTTTGAACCTGTCTAGACGCAATTTTTATTGCCCCATATTCATTGCGGGTCGGTATGATCCCGCCCCAATGGCTTTAATCAGGGGACAAAGTAAATGAGTCCATTCAATTCAGGCGGGAATTCACGACGAAGACTGCTTGGTGCCGCGACCAGTGCCATGGAGATTCTTGAGTCCCGGCGGCTTCTCAGCGGCACTGTAGTTTCATCGCCTTTCCATGGCGTTCCTTTTACGCCTGGCCAGCTCATTCAGGCTGAAGATTTTGACTTGGGGGGCGAAGGTGTCGCTTATCACGACACGACGCCCGGCAACGCCGGCGGCAGCTATCGTCCGAGCGAGTCTGTCGATATCGAAGCTGGGGGAACCGGTTTGGTCGTCGGATCGACCATAAAGGGCGAATGGCTCAACTACACAGTATCAATCCCGTCGTCCAGCACTTACACCGTCGAAGCGCGCATTGCGATCCAATCAGCCGGCGCGGGCATCCATTTTTCGTTTGATGGATCAATCAGTTCACCGACGGTTGTCCTCCCGAACACCAAAGCCTGGGACCAATGGCAGACGATCACCAGCGCTCCAATGAATTTGTCAGCCGGCATCCACGTGCTGCATGTGTCGCTGGACAACAATGCCAACACGCTCAAGAGCACGGGCAATTACGATTGGTTTGAAGTCTCACCAACCGATGGCCCCTCCAGCTTTAACTGGACCCAGGGCGTCCAATCGCCCGCGCGTCGATTTGAAGGATATGGCCGAGTCGTCAACGGAAAGCTCTATGCCTTCGGCGGCTACACGTCGATTACGCCCTTTGGCGTTGGGAACACCGTTGACGGGTTCAATCCAACCACAAACAAGTGGACCCACCTGGGCACCATGCCCGCAGCAGAAACGCACAGCGGCGTCGCCGTCGATGACTCGACGGGAGATATCTATTTCGTCGGCGGGCTGCGCGGAAATTACCCCGGCGTTGCTACAAGCGATGTCTATCGTTATGAGACCACCACAAATAGGTGGACGCAGCTTCCTTCGCTGCCTTTCGCCATGGCCGCGGGCAATGCGCAGATCGTTAATGGCGTGCTGCATTACTTCGGCGGAATTGAATCCAGCAGCCGGGATATCGATTACAGCAATCATTACGAGATTTCGCTCAGCGATCTGAATTCCGGCACCGGCCAATGGACGACTGCCGCTCCGATGCCCACGCCGCGCGATCATTTCACCAGTGCTGTCGTGAATGGAAAGATTTATCTCATGGGTGGCGAGATCGGTCATGATGCGCTGCACGAGCAGCAGTCGGAAACCGACGTATACGATCCAACGACCGATTCCTGGACCCGGCTGGCGGACATGCCCGTCCCCAAATCTCACGACGAGTCGGGCACGTTTATTGTGAATGGCAAAATCGTCCTGGCCGGCGGGCAGGTGGATGATTTCCAATCCACCAACAACATCTCAGAATATGACCCGGCGACAAACCAGTGGTATATCCTGGCACCACTGCCGAATACGCTTGCGGGCACGATTGCACAAAAGATCGGCAGCAAGTTTTACGTGATCAGCGGATATGACGGTCGGAGCGGCATCGCGACAATGCAAACCTTTGTTGGCAACTGGGCCGGCACGACCACTCCGCCCCCATCCAATCCGCCGCCGCCACCTCCTGTTATCAAGCCACCGCCTCCCCCGGTTCCAATCAGTACATCGCCTTCGCCATTTAAGTCGCCGTTTACAGTCGGCCAGACAATTCAGGCCGAAGATTTTGATAACGGTGGCGAGGGCGTCGCTTATCACGATAACGATTCGGTCAACCACGGCGGATCTTCGTATCGTGCAGGCACGGGCGTTGACATTGAGCACGGCGGCACTGGACTTGATGTCGGATACATCGGCGCCGGTGAATGGCTCACTTATACGCTGGACATCGCACAAGCAGGCAACTACCGCATTCAATCCTCGGTCTCCAACACTATGGCCGGCGGGGCATTTCATGTCGAATTCGCCGGGGTCAACAAAACCGGTTCGATTGCGGTTCCTAAAACTGCCGGCTGGAACTCCTACCAGACCGTTACGTCACAATCTTTCTCATTAACTGCCGGAACGATCGTCATGCGCGTCTATATGGATAAAGCCGCCGCGAATATGGCGGTGGGGAATTTCGATTGGCTTAAGCTCATTTCTGCATAATTGAAGCGGATTGTCTCTTATCTAGGATGATAAAAAGCGCCTGCGCAATGCTGGTGCAGCGGTCGTGGTGCAACCTTTTTGAATTCAAATACCTCCTGGACAAGTAACCTCTGATCGGAGCCGATGAGGGGGACATGCCAGGTTGTTTGATCGACCCGCAGAGAAGGAGCGCGCCCAGAGGATTCTGGCCGCTCGTCTGCATGCTGGCCGCGATGGCGGCGGTGAAGCCGCTGCTGTTCGACACGCTCGATCCCGATCTCTTCTGGCATATTCTCGTTGGCCAGCAACTAGCCCATGACGGGGTGGGGCCGCTGGTTGATGGCATTTCCTATGCCTCGATGCGCGATGCGTGGACCCCTTACTCCTGGCTTGCCGAGATGGGGATGAATCTGCTGTGGCGAGCGGGGGGATTTCGAGCCGTTCTGGCGGCCCATGGAGCCCTCGCGGCCGGGGTTATACTTTTCACTGCTCTGGCGGCGATGCAGTGTACTCGCGCTTCACACTCAGGTCGATATGCTTCGGCTCTGATTGCCACCGGCGCTGCGATGATGCTTATTCTGCCTTGGTACGGCTTTCGACCCGCGGCAATGGCGATTTGTCTCCTGGCGGCTGTGCTGTATCTCCTGTATCGAGATCGCCAACTCGGGGAACGCTGGAAGGGCGTCTGGCTTGTTCCGCCACTGACGGCGCTAATCGTGAACCTCCATCTCTATGCACTGATGGCGCCGATTTGGGTTGGCGCTCTGATGGGAGGAGCGATCGTCGAGCGATTCGTGGCAGGCGATGAAGACGCGAAAAACGAATCGAGCCGGCGCGCCCGCCGATACCTGATCCTGCTTTTGTTGACGTTCCTGGGCTGCTGCTGCACTCCGATGCTTCGCGGATTTGTGCGGACGGCACTGTATTACCAGTTCGCCGATCCGATGGTGGCCAGTGCGCTGATTGTGGAAATGCAGCCGTTCTACGAAGGCAGCTTTGGAAAAATTGTTGTCCTTCTGCTGATTGTCGTGGCGCTGGTTTTAGCACAATTCCGGCGCCAAATTCGTGCGGGAGATTGGCTGGTGCTGGCGGCAGGAACAGCGCTGCTGGTTCAGCATGGTCGCTTTACACCGCTCTTTGGGTTGTGTCTCGTTCCGGCACTCGTATCAGCGGTGTCATCAGTTTCCGACCAGCGGCTCGATCTGCGCTTCCTGGCCACAGCGGGACGTCTGGGTGTCGCGTCGGCAGTCGTTGCTTTGCTTTTTGCATTTCCGCGAACAAGCGTGGGCCTCGACCAATGGGTCAACCGGCGTGGCCGCGCGACCGCCGGCTATCCGTGCAGCGCGGCTAATTACGCGGCGCGCAACATTACTCCCCGCACTGGCAAGATGATCAATGAGTTCACGTGGGGCGGCTATCTTGCATGGAGGCTGCACGATCATTTTCAAGTGCTGGTGGATGGCCGAACGCAGGTTTATTCAGGTCAGTTCTGGAACGCGACTTATCTGGGCGATGAGCATCGTCGCGAAAACTTTCTCGCAACGATTGACGCTGACATGGCAGTTCTGCCGGCGGAGAAAAGTCTCTTTCGAGCTTCGCTGGAACGGCTGCATTGGCGGCCGGTTTACTGCGACAGCAGGGCGGTGATCCTTCTACCGCCGGCCGTACGCAACGATACCGCCAGCTCTGGCACGAATTAGCCAGTAACTCTCATTTTTGCTCCATTGGGCGGCCGGGGTTATACTCCGTCTTTCGCCTTTCAGGCCAGCTCATGGATGTTTGTGACCCTGCTCACGCAAAGTCGACTCTTATCACGTCTCTCCCAGCCCAGGCAGGTGTCAGCGACTTCCCGCAGAAGCTATTGAACCTGATTGATGCGCGGCGGAGATGGTTTTTCGCCGCCATGCTGCTGTTATACGCCCTGGGCTTTAATGGCCAGTGGCGCATCGAGCGCGACAGCGCGCTGTATCTAACGATTGGGCGCAACATCTTTCACGGCCATGGCTACAGCTATCAGGGGCGTCACGAGAGCATGGCTTATCCCGGCCTGCCGTTCTTATTTGCAGGAACATCCAGGCTCTTTCGCACGGACGATGTCCTGCCCGATCTGGTGATCATGTTTCTGATTGGGTTTGCCTGCCTGGCTCTCACCTATCGCCTCTTTCTGTTGAGCGCCGGGAGGCCTACCGCAGTCCTCATGACCGTTGGGCTGGCTGCAAGCCGATTGTTTTACCGGTATTGCTTCGAACTGCTGACCGATCTTCCTTTCCTGTTAGGCGTTCTGGCATTTCTGGTGGGGTATGAGGCGGTGCTGATTGCGCCGTTTCGGTCGCGACAGAACGCAGAGAAGGAGCTACGCCGACCCGCATGGTTCGACTGGCCGCTGCTGATTGCAGGACTGATGATCTCAGTCGTGATGCGCCCGGCGATGTGGATCCTGGTCTTTGCAGTGATGGTAGCCACTGCATGGAACATCATCCGCCATGTTGGCCGCAACTGCGCTGTATGGCGACATCTTCTGCTTGTCTCATTGATCATTGCAGCCGGGGCAGTTTTCTTCTTTTCCGATCCCCGCCGCGGCACTACAGGGGTCGTTAGCCAATACGAATACTATCTGCTCGAGAAATTCAGTCATCCGGGGCAGACGTTTCACGATTTGTTCATCGTCAACCTACCGGAATTATGCGAATCGGCATTGGCAAAGGCGCTGTTCGGCTGTCCAATCATGCCGGGGTTTAACACGCTGGCGGCAATTCTCGTCGTCGCTTTAAGTTGCTGGCTTTTGTGGTATCGCACGCTTTGGGGTCTATTTTCGCTGGCGACGATCGGCACGCTTCTGATCTTCAAACCGCTCGACCGGTATATGCTTCCGGTGATTCCACTGCTGATTTTTGCATGGTGGAATTTTTTGCTTTGGCTGCACAAACGATTGCCCGTTAAATGGGCCGACCTGGCCCTGCTGGCATTTCTGATTGCCGGCGTTAGCACCAATCTTGCGCGGCTCGGCCAGATGGTCGTCGAACAGCGACGGGTGCCGTTTCTGCTTCACTATCATGATGGCCGTTATGTGTCCCTTTATCAGCTTTGCGACATGGTGCGAAAATACACAAAACGCCGCGACCAGATTCTGGTCGGGCCGAAAGTTGCCAGAATCTTAACTTATGTCGGCCACAGGACAGCCCTGAGGGCCGGCAATGACGCGGCGGCCGATCCAGGCGTTCCGATTTATGCATTGATTGGCCCATCATGGGATGAAGATGGCAAGGGCAAGGTGAGCCTCCATGAGGACACCATGGTGCCCACATGGGTAGCCGAGCATGGCTGCACGCTCGGCCCGCGGATAGGACCGGCCCTTCAGAACTCGCCGGAGCGATGTGCCTGGACATTGCACCGCGTCATCATTGGATCGGCCAGCAAAATTACGCCACCGGCGCGGCCATCACGCCAAACGATTCAGGATGATGCGGATGATTGAAATCAGGACCGGCTGATCTTGCCGAAGATCTCGGCAAAAGTCTGGAAGATGATCTGCATATCCAGCAGGAAGGATCGATGCTCCACGTACTCGATGTCGTACTTGATCCATTCCTGAAAATCGTTGCCGGCACGGCGGGTGCGCTTCACCTGCCACAGGCCAGTGATGCCTGGACGTACGCTCAGACGTGCTTCGCGCCAAGGCGGGCAATACTGATTTTCGTGATGCGGACTTGGGCGCGGGCCGACGACCGACATATCGCCGATGAGCACGTTGATGAACTGAGGTAGCTCATCGAGGTTGTAACGGCGAAGGACGCGGCCGACGCGCGTGAGCCGGGGATCATTTTCAATGAAGAACTGCGGGCCGTCGGCTTGATTCTGCTTGCGCAGCAGGTCCTTGAGCTTTTCAGCATCTTTCCGCATCGAGCGGAACTTAATACAGGGGAATTCTCGGCCGCCAAGCGTTTCACGCCGATGGAAGAAGAAAAAAGGGCCGCCATCTTCCAGCCAGATCGCCAGCATGATGAACGGATAGAGCCAAAACGTGCATGCGAGCGCCACAATGCTGAAGACGATGTCAAAGAAGCGCTTTGCCGCACGGCCGATGATGCCGTCGCGTGCGGCACGATCGGGCTGCGGCGGCGGCGGGGTTGTCGGCTCAATCGTCAGCCACTCGATCGCCTCAATCGGCGGCCGAGCCGATGGGTCGTCCCAAATCACTGCCGGACCAATCACCGTGGACTTGGCTTCGACAGTACGGCCGGCTCCGACCCAGATAGCGCCGATGAACTTGGCACCAGACTCGATTTTTGATTTCGGGTCCTGCCATACCGCTTCTCCGAATCGTTTGGCGCGAAGTACAGTAGAGTCGGGCCGCTTCCAGATCTGCACGAGATCTTGAACGAAATGCGAGACTTCACGTGCGCGGTTGCGATCATAGATCGCGCCTTCGGTCGATCGAGTTGCGCGATCGTGCTTTCGAATGAAACGGCGAAGTCGTCGCCAACCGCTGAGCGGATCCGGCGCCGATTGCCAGAGTTTGGCGATTTCCCGATCCGGTGTGACTGCGACGCGCGTCAGCCGGCTCGAAGCATCGTAGAGGCGCTGGAATTTGACGAAACGATCGGCTGCATCGAGCACCGCGTTTTCGCGATAGCCTCGGTCACGGGCGTCGTGCAACCGTACGAAAAGCACTTGGGGCTTGATCCAATTCAAAGCCTCCATCAACGGCCCAAGCTGAAACAGCGCGAAAGTGCCGGGATCGGTCAGGAGGTATAGCTCGGCATGTCCGACGATTTCGGAGGGCTCACCTTGTGCGACCACTTGAACGCCATGCGCCGCCCAGTAGCGATTGTGAAGTTGCTGCGGATCGAGACCCCATACGGTCCGCGCTGGAGCCACGTTCGACTCGGCGCTTTCAGTCGCGCCCGCGGAGGCAGGGCGATGCGCCCGATCATGGAGATCCGGAGCCGTGAGAATGGCGTCAGCAGTTGTCATTTTCTCCGCAAGAAAACGAAGTTTTAGTCTTGCGATGACGCCTTATACGAATTCTGAACCGCACGCGCGACGGGGCCAAACCGGCCACCGTTGCCACTGGCACTGCTGGAGCGGACCGACAAGCCGCTGATTGAGCGATCGAAGTCGCTGGATTGGGCACGGTTGAAGACCACGCCTGCCAGACGGGATCCGATCGACGTCAGATGCTGGATTGCCTTCTCGACCATCGGCCGTTGCTGCCCACGCGAGACGCACAGGACCACTGCATCGGCCGCGGCGCAGACAAGCGAAGCCTCGATACTGCCGAGGATCGGGCCGGTGTCGATGAGCACCGTTTCGAAATGCTTCTTGGCTTCGTCCACGAGCCGGCGAAGGGCCGCGGGAGAGAGCGTGCTGGCATGCAAGGTATTGCTGGTGCCAACCGGCAAAATCGCCACGTCAGCCACGTCTGTCGTGCGGACATATTCCAGCAATGAGCGGTTGGCGATGGCTTCGAGCACGCCTTCCGGGACATTGACGTTCATTCGCGTCGTCAGGCCAGCGCCTACCAGATCGCAGTCGATCAGCAGCGTCCTTGTGCCGCACGCCGCGTAAGACAGACCAAGGGCCAACGTCAGGCTCGTCTTGCCATCACCCGGGGCGGCGCTCGTCAAAGCGAAGACGCGACGGTCCTGCGTGTGATTATTGATCTGAAGCATCGTGCGGATCTGATGCACGCAATGAGCGGCGATCGATGCCTGCTCTGGATCGGACAAGCGATCTGGAAGGTCGGGTAGAATTCCCAAAAGCGTCAGACCCGACACTTCGCGGGAGGTCTCATCCGAATAGCGGACGCGCGGATTCATTAATCCGGCCAGCAACATCAGGCCAATGGGCAGGCCGCCGCCGGCCAGAAAGCCCAGGGCGCTAAAAGCAACGCGACGGTCATTGCCAACGGTGGCCTGGCCGCCGGGGTCGACGACGGTGAATGACTTGGCGATTTCGTGAATGTTTTCCTGCTTCTCGAGCTGCTTGCGGTTTTGCGCCAGGTCGTCCTGAAGGTCCTGGAGGTGTTTACGATTGGTTGCGAGCTTGGTGCTGATGATTTGAAGCTGCTCGATCTGCTCCTGGTATTGGTCCAAATTTTTCTTCTTTTCGTCATATGCAGTCTGAAGCGTGCTCAAATCTTTGGGAATCAAAACGCCGCCACTTGCGTCCGGCCGCTGCTTGATGAAGTAGTTGGCGTTGTCGTCGTGAACAATTTGATTGACCTGCTGAGTCACATTGTCGATGCGCTGCTTGAGTTCCCGAACCTGTGGGTGAGCAGCCCCCAGCCGGGTCATCAAGTCTCCCAACTGACTTTCGAGATTCGCCCGCTGTGCGATTGTTGTCGCCAGGACCGGATCGACCCGCGCCAACTCTTCGACTCGATAATCCCTAGCTTTTTTCAATTCGATGCGGGCGTCGGTCAGCGTGCCTTCGGCCTCCTGCATCTTCGTTTCCACTCCCGCCATTTCATGATAAAGCGTCGTAATCACCGTCTGCGGATCTTCGCCGACATTTTTCGTAAGCTTGGCAAGTTCTTCCTGAGTCTGAGCGATCTTCGCATTGTCATCCGTGATCTTGCGTTTGTAGACACCCTCAACCAGTTGGTAGTCACTCTCGTGATCGTCAACATAGTTCGTGTCGTATGCCTTGATGAGCGCCTGTACGGCGTCCTGGCAAACCTGCTTGGCGTCCTTGGCATCGGAGCTGTAGGTCACCTGGATCAAAGTCGTGCCGGGGACATACTTGGCGCTGATGGATCGTTTGAACTCCGCGAGGTCAGCCGGGCTATTGCCGCGATGCGCCAGCCAACGCGGATCGGTCATTGCAGCGTTGAGAAAGCGATCGCTGACGATCTTCTGGACGACGCTCGAGACGTAATACTGATACATCGGCATCACGCGATCCCAGTCGTCGAGCGTTGGAGTGACCGGCTTGATTTCGATCAGGCCCACGCTCTGGTAGCCGGGGCGGGGGAGCAGAAAACCTGCAGCCGCTCCGGCTGCGGCGAACATCGCCGCAAGCAGGATCGCCACGCCGTATCGGCCGCGCAGCAACTGGTGGACTTTGAGCAGTCCGCTCTGTTGCTGCGGCGGGCGCGTCGAAACCAACGCCGTAGACCATGGCGTCGGGGTCGGAAGATTAGACGATGGAGAAATCTGGATTTCGTTGCTCATGGATGCTTTCCATTGCCTTGCAAGGCGTACGGCCAATTCATCGCGGGTCAAGCACCTGGACCAGGCTGGGGTCGGCGCCAATTAAAGTCTTGAAGATCTCATCGCGTTCTTCAGGAGGTAGATCGCCATTCATGACCACTTGAAACTGAGCTGCGCCAAAACATCGGCGTTGGTAATCCCCGGCCGCAGCACGAACGCCTGAAATGTCCGGCACGACACCTCGGCCTGGCACGATGAAGAAATTGTACACGCTTTTCCGGAGCATGCCGGCCTGTTTCTGGCGATTATCGAAGAGGTATTCGGTTCCGGGGATAGTAATAGGACCTACTTTTAGCGTGAATTCCCGTTGGCTAATGAGGGGCTCCCCGCTGGCGGGGTAGCAGATGGGCGGATAGTGACCCGCCATGTCGCGCGAATCACCGCACTGCACGATCAGCAGATCGGCCTGCACTTCGTCGCGCCAGTTTGCTGCCTGCTTCTTATACTTCCGGCTCACAATTACATTTGGACGCAACATCTTGACGGCCGCTGTGGGAACGGCTTCATCGCTACCAGTCCAATAGCCAATTACATACGGAAACGCTTCAATCGCCTGACGGGCCTTGGCATGATAAGGGGCTGCATCCTGCGGGCGCACGTGGTGCGCATTATCGGCCGCAATGCCTGCCAAGACGAACAGGCAAAGCAGGGGCGAAAGGAAGATGATTCCGCGTGAAGTCATATGTTCAGGTCAAATATTCAGTCGACTCCAGAGGCCCGGATGCCTGGTCTTATCGGCCTTTTGTCTACAAGAGCCGTACCGAACTCTACGATGCGAGGGTATACCGCATGACAGGAATCATCGCCCATCGAAGGATCCGGATGACTCCTAACAACATCAGAAACGAGATCGGCAGCATCAACCAGCCGCTATAATCGTGGAAGACGTCACCGACCGCCTTGGAATGATACCCGTAGATCCAAATCGTCGGCAAAATACGGAGCACATTACAAAAGATAGTCGCCAGCGGGCTGACTGCCAACAGTACAAATCGAACACTGTTTCGAAGTGGCAACGCGAAGCAAAAGGCATAGCAGATCAGGATTAATGCGAACACCATTCGCAAACCATTGCATGCCTCGGCAATGTTTACAGGTTGACCATTGATGCTTAGACGGTTGCCTGATCTCTCGACTGCAACTCCAATCAATTCAAAGACATGCTGCGAGATTTGGGCCGTCCAGGTTTCAAGCGGAAGGGCGATGCGCTGGCGAATCAATCCAGGGACTGGGATTAAAAAAATGAGAACTGCTATGGCCGGAAAAAATCGGAAAAACATGTGGCGACCCAGGACAGAGGCAGCACAACCGAGCACGACAAGGATGGCTCCTCCATGCCAAAGTGACTGGGTACCGTGGTAATAGCCGTAATCGTAAACCACATAACCAACCAACGCCACGAGGACGCCGAGCCCGGTTCCGGTCGGCTTGCAGTAACGGAATCGATGACGACGCACCCAGACCATGCACATCGCTACGACCGGAACCAGAAAGATATGGCTGTATTCTTCGTCGAGGCGCGCCCAATCGAACATATCGCGCCAGGCTTCCCAGGTCGCAGCGATACCCATCAATGCCATCAGCGTCGCGGCGACGGCATGCCAGGGTGTCCATCGATCCACGCGGCTCGGCAGCCAAATGCTGCGGCCGCGCCACCGACCTTTGTCGCCGGGAGTTAGGGGCAGGCTAACGGTTTGATCATCAAAGAAGGTTTGCATCGAAGTAGAGTGCGGCGGCCGGGATTCTGCTACCACGCGGCGGCGATCGGCTTGCCCAACCCGGCAAGCGACCGGCGCGGTCGCTTTTCTGAGCGGATCACTTCATCCACAGCCGTTCGATCGCGACGGATCACCGCACCCGGGCAAACCAGCGAGCGAACCAAAACGCTGCCCGCTTCCACGCGGGCACCGGCCAGCACGACCGAATCGTGAATCCGCGCAGATGGATCGACCGAAGCACCCGGCTCGATCAGCGAGAATGCCGGTGTCCAGTCTTCGGCCAATGGATCGATCATTGAGCCGTGCGCACCAGCGCGACGCCGATGGTAATAGTGAAGCGCCTGAACGTAGCCGTCCAGCAGTCGAATCGGTAAGCCGGTGGGGCGGCGCCGCCGTACCACGCGCACATCGTATTGAGAAGCGATTAGCGGAAGCCCCTGTTCCTTCATATCCACGAAGCCAGTTGCGGGCAGCATGCGCAACGTCTTGCGGCGCACCAGCATGATCCCGCTCGGAGTTCCGTCATCGTGAGAAATCACAGCGACATCCGCGCGCTTCCGGCGCAGTGCCATGAGCACGCGCGACATCGGATCCAACAGCACCTGCGCGGCATTGGCCACCAGGAGCAGATCATCGTCGTGATAGTCCCGGGCCAAGTCGTGTAATACGCCGCCCGTTCCGCGATATTCGGAAAGGTCTCGTTCAACTCGGAATGCGCCAAGATATTTCACATCGGCGCTGCACGGGTCAGGCGACATCTGATTGACCATCACGCGCACGGGCAGTTTTTCAATCCCGGCAACGCGTGCGACGTCGGCACCCTGCTTGAGCCAGAAGTTCAAAACGGATCCGCTTTCGTCCAGCGGAAGATCGAGCACCGATCGCCCTGTCGCGGCGACAAGCGGATTGGCTCGAACAGCCCCGCCCAGAAGAATCATGGCTCGCAGCCGCGAGAGAGGCACATCATCTGGCTCTGAATCAGCACTGGCAGTCCAAGTTGGCCGCATTAGTTGGAGTGGAGCGGCAGCGGCACTGTTCCTTGCAACGGTATCAACTGAAGTTCCAGGATTCTGGAAATCCAGATCCGCGATTGGCTCGTCGATGGAGTGAATCGGGACTCGACCAATCAACCCGCCGCCTTGCTTTCGGGTTAGTCGATTGCCAACCCCGCGCACCGCCGAGCGACTCAACAGCCGGGTGGCAAAAGGAATCCCGATCATGATGTACCGCTTGAAAAGCCTGCGCGGCTCCTGCAACAAGCGGTGCGACCATTCAAGGCCAACCTTCTGCATCCAGACCGGTGCTCTTCGCACGTCCCCGCACAGGAAGCTGAAACTGTTGCCAACACCCATCCACCAGGCGCCGGGCATAATCGGACGCAGTCGCGCGATCAGCCTTTCCTGCTTGGGCGAGCCCAGGGCGACATAGATGATGTCGGGGCCGGATTGCGAGATCGATGCAATGATCTGCGCCATTTCCTTGGGATCATGTTCAAATCCAAGGGGGGGATAATAGAAACCTGCAATCTTCAGGTCCGGATGCCGCGAGAGCAGCACGCGAGCCGCTCCTTCAGCCGTCCCCGGCGCACCGCCCAAGAGATAGACCGAACGGCCCCGTTTGCTGGCGGCTGCTGACAAGCTTGAAATGAGATTGGAGCCGGCAACGCGTTCGGGAAGTGGAGTTCCCTGAAGCCTGCTGGCCCAGACGAGCGGCATGCCGTCGGGGACAACCAAGTCTGCCTCGGCCACCAAGGCACCGAAGTTTACGTCATGGAGATACCGCCGGAGATGGTCCAAGTTGGGCGTCACCACAACGCCGCCGTTACCCGCGTCCATTTCATCAAGAATATGACCGACGCATTCGCTTTCCCTGATTGCATGGACCTTAATTCCCAGCAGATCCACGGTGGGCAGCCGGCGGATGGCAGCAGAAGGAGCAGACGTCGCCGGCTTTCGCCGATGGGTCTGGAAACTTTCGCGCCGGCGACGGAATGTCGCATCCGACGCATCGACTTCCCAAGTTTGCTCGCGATACTTCAAATCCATACAGGCTCTCTACCCGGACCAGCAATCACGGCACGATCACCGAGCGTTGCGAGAGGTTCCCAATCATTTATTCTACATCACAACCCGACACCTGACCTGCAATCTCAGCGGTTGCCCGCCGCTCATCTCGACTACCGAATCTCGTGCCAACAGACCCAGCTAAAGTTAAGTGGCATACGGAATGCACGTCCAACTATCACCCTGCCACCCATAGAAAGCAACTGAAATAATGTGACCAGACCGGGCCTGTGGCCAATGGGATTTATCGGCCAACGCATGATAGGAAAGCCATCCAAAATATTGCAGGTAAACGTGTTATAGGAGGCGAAGGTCCAAGAATATCCCGGCGGGCTCTACCGATTTGCTTCGACTACAGATTACCCAGCTTTACTTGAGTTCGCTCGAAATGAGCTGTGTGATTCAAGCCACACTGGCAACTGCTGCTCGTTAATCATTGCCGTCGCCTTGTCCTTCCCCCGAAGCAAACACTGCCATTGATAGCGACGCAAGAAGCGGCGGAACGTCAAATCGGCGTAGCGCGGTTTCTTCGAAGCCCAACTCCGAGTATATCCCCATACCATCGCCGCGCTGCCAATCACGATCGGCCGATGGATTATTCGGAATGCAGCGCTGGCAAGTAGATAGGTCAGCCCTGTACCCATGAAGTATTGGCCAATCCCGTGACGGGTCCGCCCAGTCCACCAATTCTTGTGGCTTGTCCCCATGGCCCGCAGGTGCTCAAAACTGAGTGCTGGTTCATCCCAGCTCGCCGCTACCCAGCCCAGCATCC
This sequence comes from Tepidisphaeraceae bacterium, assembly GCA_025450555.1. Classification (GTDB taxonomy): domain Bacteria; phylum Planctomycetota; class Phycisphaerae; order Tepidisphaerales; family Tepidisphaeraceae; genus JANWHF01. The sequence goes on from JANWHF010000094.1 coordinate 24,686, forward strand.
GGCACCGGTGGCAATCAATGCCATCCCACATCAGTTCGCGGACAAAGCCTCCGATTTCCGTGAAGCATTGGGTTCGATAGAACTTCACCATGCCCACCGAATTCTCATTGCCGCAGGTTTCCATGATCTGGCGGGCGGATGAATCTTTGAAATAGGGCTTGCCACTGCATGTGCCGATGCGCGGGTCGGCTTCCATCTTCTCAATAAGTGTTTCGAAATACCGTGGCGGCAGATCCAGATCGAGATCGAGTTTGCACACATAATCAAACTCTGTCGGATTGATCGTCTCATAGCCGGCATAAAAAGCATCGATTACACCGCCACCAAGTTTGCGGAAGCCTCGGTTCTCACGACGGATGATCTTCAGATAGGGCAGCTTCGCCGCGTACTCTGCAAGAATCTGGGGCGTATCATCGGTTGAGCCGTCATCAACGATGATCCATAGGGCCGGGGCAAGGGATTGATTGGCGACGCTCTCCAGCGTCCGCCGCGCGTATTGCGCTTCATCCCGGCAAGGTGTCACCAGAAGATATCGCCGGGAAAACTCTTCAGATCCCACTGTTGATCCATCCATCAAAACACTCCCCCCATGAGCCGCGTCTCACACACCGCATGCCGGACAGGACCATGATTGCGCGAAACCTATTCGGATTCAACAAGACGCATCGAAACGCAATGAAATGGAATTGGTGCAGACGGAAAAGGCCCGCGGCGTCATCTATTCAAGTAACCGATGGACAAATCCACCGACTGGAAAAAGTGGCTGACCGAGCATGGGCCGACGATGCTGCTGCTCGTCCGCCAATGGGTGTCCCATCGCGCTGATGCGGAGGATATCGTGCAGGAAGCTTTTGTTCGATTTTGGAAATCGCGACATCGGGCGGCTGATCCAAAAGCCTATCTCTATGTCTGCGCAAAAAGATATCTCCTCGAATGGCTGCGCGCGGAACAACGGCGGGGCCGCCGGGAACAGGATAAGGCAATCGAGAGGTCATCCATTTCGACGCCTCTTTTTGATCAGGTGGTCGATCGAGAGGATCATCGACGGCTCAAAGCTTCTTTGGGCGCGCTGCCAACAGAACAGCGCGAGGTCATGATTTTGAGAATCTGGGGCGGCTTATCATTTCTGCAAATCAGCGAAGCATTGGCTATTCCGCTCAATACCGCATCGTCGCGCTACCGCTATGCATTGGCCGCGCTCCGCAAGAATCTTGTGGAGGAATCAATCCATGAATGATCCTCAGCAAAGACCGCTGTCCTTGGAAGAATTGGCTCTTGAAGCACAGCTACGATCCATGGCGCCGGTTGATCTTTCAACTGACGCGCAGATCAGCATCAAGAACCGCCTCGAGCACCGACCCACAAGCTTTCACCGCGTTAAATGGGCAGCCGCCATCGCGGCATGTGTCCTGATCGCAATGTCTCTATTGATTCTCCAACAGGTCCGACATCAGCAGCCCGTGCCGCGGTCGATCCAGCCCGGGCATGCCTCGACTTTGTCAGTAGATGTTGCCAATGATGACAAGCAATTTGCCATTGCAACATATAGCAACGCATTGGCGCAATCCCCTGCTTCGCTTGATGCCATCCTGCAGCGGCAAAGTCGCAAGGCACAGAGCGATGAGGCAAACGACTCGCAGATCCCGCGCATTAGAGATCTGTCGATCGCGAACCCTTGACCGTTTTCTAAAATCAACACTTTTTCGGAGCATGTCATGAAGCGAATGCTGAGTCCTTGCGCATCATTTGTATTAGGTTCTTTGATGGCAGCGCTTGCTTTGGGCGCGCCCGCATCTGAATCCAACGGAGAATTATTTGAGCCGCCTCCGGTCGGCAACGCAGCATTACAGTATTGGCAGGCCAATCACTTTATTTACCATCTGGATGCTGCGCAGAAGAAACTGATCGGGGATTTTGACACAGTGCCGCTGGATGGACCGGCTGCCGCGGTTATCGCTAAGCGCGATGATCTTATCCTCCAATACGTGCGCCGTGGCGCGCACGCCAAGTCGTGCGACTGGGGGATTCCATTGGAACAGGGGCCCAGTGCGCTGCTTCCACAATTGAACTGGCTGCGCGTGCTGTGCGATTTCCAGTTGCTCTGCGCTCGCGGCGAGCTACGAAATGGAAACGACCGGCTGGCTGTTGAAGACATCTTGTCGGCCATGGCGCTGGCGCGCAACACCGGCGCGGACAACATTGGAGTCGAAATGCGCGTAGCCGACGCAATGGAAAACAACGCGATACGAATTGCAGCCAGCGGGCTCAATCATCTGAAGCCTGCATCCCTCCAGACTCTCCAGAGCGGGCTCGATCGATTGCCGCCCGGCGGCTCAATGCAGCGCGCAATCCGCGTTGAACAGTATCTCGCGCAGCGCTGGACCATTCAGTTTATAAAGAGTTCACCGCCGAATGCGGATGCAATCACCAAAACAGCCGGCGAAACACAAGAGCAGATCATCGCGAACCTTGAAAAACTTGGTCCGTTTTACAATAAGCTCGAACAGCTCGCGGACGCCCCCATTAAAGAATTCGACGCCAGGTTCCCGGCTCTTCTGCAGCAATTCAAATCCAATCCCGCGTCGCGGCTGGCCAGGCTCGAACAATTTTCGCTGCTTCAGGCAGACCAAGCTGCGACCGATGTGCGGAGGAATTTGCTCCGCGCTGCAATTGAGATCGTTCAGCACGGGCCGGAGTCGGTGAAACAGACGGTTGATCCGGGCGGAAATGGTCCGTTCACTTATCGCGCGACGGCGGATGGATTCGAATTGCGCTCAGAGTTGAAAGATGCCAGCGGGACTCTGGTCACATTAATCGTTGGCAAAGCGCCAGAGATTCGTCCCATCAAATAATTGTTTGAGCTTTCAGCGTCGCCGCCGTCAGACCGAAGCCTGTGTTTCCAGCACCCGGGCCGGGATGCCGACAGCCGTGGCGCCGGGAGGCACGTCATTGAGCACGACGCTCATGGCGCCGATCTTCGCGCCGCGGCCGATCCGGACGCCGCCTAGGATCTGGGCATAAGCCCCCAGCTCGACGTCGTCTTCCAGCACCGGCACCGGGCCGTCGTCATGGCGATTGCCGATTGTCACGCCCTGGCGGAGCGTGCAGTTACTGCCGATCCGCACATCGCGATGAATGAAGATATTTCCAAAGTGGTAAATGCGAAGGCCTGGGCCGATCTCGACGCTCTTGGGAATGCTGATACCCGTGAGCGTTTCGAAAAAGCGAAACGTCAGCCAGTAAAATCGATCGCCGATCCACCGCACCAGGCCGGGCTTCCGTCGATCGTTGCGCCGGCCAAAGCGATAGACGGCAATTGCCCAGATCGTCTGTTCCTTGAGGAACGGCCGGCGGGGATATCGCCGCAAGTCAGCTTGCCAATCGGGATCGCGCATCGAAACCTGCTAGTTTCCGTGTTGTAGAGCCGAGGTTTGGCCAGCCGTAAGGACGGGGGGAGCGCCAGGCGATTTATACTCGATAGCCCGTGCCAATCGGCCCGCCGCCCGATCGTGGCGGTATTGCCACTGTCCAACCAGATTCGCCCATTTGCCGATCAGCGTCAGCAAGCCATAAATTATTGCATCCCCAGCGGCTGACGTCCGGTGACGCGCACCCAAGGTGATGCGGAGACATTGCAGTGGAAACAGAGCCGTAACGACAGCGGCAAGCACAAATCCACCAATCGCCAATTGCGTTCGGCTGACCAACCAAATGCTTCCCGCAAGGCAAATGACAATCGCAATCGGCAGCCAAAGCGCCCACAACCGAGCGCTTTGGACATGCTTTACAAACAGCCCCTGCTGGCCAAACCGTGCCGCGACGTCCGCTGCGCCATATCCGCTGCGGACCGTGCGCCGCCACCACTGGCCAAAGTGGAGCATGGCTGAATCGTGCAAGGTCATCTCCGCATCAATACGCAGAATCTTCCAGCCCTTCAGACGCAATCGCTGGCACAATTCCGGCTCTTCGCCCGCAACGACTGTCGCATCGAAGCCACCGACTTGCGAAAAGGCGTCGAGACGCATCATCGCATCCCCGCCGCAACTTCTGACTTCGCCGGCGGGTGCATTCCATTCCAAATCTGCGATGCGATTGTAAATCGATTTTTCTGGAAATCGCTCGCGGCGTCGGCCGCAGACGACGGCAACATCCTTTTGCGCATCCAGCACGCCCGCGGCCCGCTCAATCCAGCCGGCCATGAGCTGGCAATCGCCGTCGAGCATCTGAATGTATCGCACATCGGGAGCGATGGCACACAATCGTTCGAAGCCGGCGTTACGCGCCCGGGCCGCCGAAAACGGCACCGACATATCCAAGTTCACAACACTCGCGCCCTTTGAACGAGCCAGTTCCGGGCTTCCATCGCTCGATTGCGAATCGACATACACCACCGGCATCCCTTTGCCAACGACCGACGCGAGGCATTGCTCGAGGCGTTGCCCCTCGTTGCGGCCAATCGCGATGACGCCGATATGATTCACGTCCACTTCCAAATTTCCGTCCCAGCTTTAACGATTCACCGTTGGCTCGAGCATTTTGACGACCTTCGCGGGCGCACCAACCGCCACCGCGCTGGGCGGCACATCCCTCAACACGACGCTGTTCGCGCCAATGATCGAATCATGGCCGATCGTAATACACCCCAGGATTACGGCTCCGCAGCCAATATCCACGCGATCCTCGATCGTGGGAAGCTGATGCAGCAGATCGCGCCGCGCCACGCCGAAAGTCGTGTTCTGGCGGATATGAACATCATCGCCAATCGATTCGGCATTCAGCACCATCCCTCCATGATGCCAGATGCGTACTCGACGACCAAGCTTCACCGTGTAAGGTAGCGTGATACCACACGTCCATTGCACCCATTTAAAAAGCCACTGATACACCAGGCTGAACGGCGCACGAATCAGCTTGGGACGCAGATCCATTCGCCAGTTTCCAAAGCGATGGACCGCCACAGCCCAAAATCCTTGTTCCAGCCAGGCGCTTCCATGTGTACGGAAATCTTCGCGGAGCAAGGCAAACAGCCCGATGCCCGGCGGATTGATATTCCGCGAGCCGCGCTGCGATGTCGTTTGCGCAGGCGTCGAGAGTTCGAGATTCGTCGCCGAACTGGAAGTCATGGCTGTTTCATCGCGCCTAGTAAATTGTATCGGACGAAATCACGCAGGAAATATTGAGGATCGGCGTCGGGCTTTCGCCATATCAGGCGGCGGAGCCTATAAATCGCAAATCCGCCGCTCCAGGCGAGGTCCGCCAGGAGCGTGCGCACACGTCCGAGATTCTTGCGGAAATATCGCCGGCGCGATTCAAACCAATAAGCTGGTCGGCGTTTTCGCGATTGCTTTACATTGGTTACGCCTGAGCTTTGCCCAACCAGATGGACGACACGCGACTGCGGCACATACCAGCAATTCCACCCGGCCCGCCGGGCGCGAAGGCAAAAATCCACTTCTTCGAAATACATGAAATACTTGTCGTCCATTAGCCCGATCGCATCGAATACTTCTTTGCGAATCATCATACTTGCCCCCGCGACCCAGTCGGTCTGGCAAGCTTCTTGAGGCACCGGCGGCGCGACCACGGAGCGGCTGAGCACGCGAGATAAGAGTCCCAGCCGAAAACCCGATTCGAGCTCGCTCAGGACTGAGTGGAAACGAAATGCCGACCGTTGGGGCGACCCATCCAGATGTTCAAGCCGACTTCCAGCGATTCCAACCTCTGGGTGTGCTTCCATGAAGGCCAGCAGCGACGAAATCGCGCGGGGCCGAACGATGGTGTCTGGATTCAGTAATAAGACAAACTGAGGCGGATCATTCGACGCGAGAGCCGGTTCAATGGCCTTGTTGTTTCCCCAGGCAAAGCCGCCGTTGGATTTCAGCGGAACCATTTGGGCCCACTCGCTCCAGTGGTTGTTGACGATCGCCTTGCTGATCACATCAACTGAATCATCCCCGGACGCGTTGTCAGTCACCAATACTTTCGCGTCGGGAATTTCCCGAATAGGCTGATCGAGCGACCGCAGGCAATCGATCACCAGCGATGCGGTGCGGAAGTTGACTATGACCACCAGCAATCGCACGTGTGGATCAGCCCTTTCCAGCGACCAGCTTTGATGGGCGCGGTGACAATCCTGTTGGCGCAGCCTTTGGAGTGGACATCGTAATTGTTGCTTGGAGTGCAGACTCGAGCCGGTCGATATTTGCTGCCAAGGAGAATTCTTCTTCTACGCGGTGTCGTCCGTTCAACGCCATTTGCGCGCGGCCCTCGGGCTCTGCAGCCAATTTCGCAAGCGACTCTGCTAATGCTCGAGCATCGGTCCCATCAACTAACCGGCCGCTGTGTCGATCCTGGACCAATTCACGAATTGCGGGCAAATCACCGCCGACCACCGCGACGCCGCATGCCATCGCCTCCATCAGCACGACCGGAATCCCATCGCGATCCCCGGCGGAACTCATTCGGCAGGGCAACACAAATAGATCCGCATCCTTCAACAGCCCCGGCACCCGCTCGTTGGCAACGGCACCGAGCCAATTGATGGAATCGTCTAAATTCAAGTCTTTTGCCAGGCGATGAAGCACTTCCCGCTGCGGCCCATCACCCGCAACTGTGAGGCGCCAGTTGATGCCGAACTGGCGCCGCAACTCCGCTAGCGCCTTGAGCAAGGTATCGATGCCCTTTTTTTCCACGAGGCGGCAGACGGTCAAAATGCGAAGCGGTGGCGTAGACGGTAAGTCACGATTTGGCGTCCACGAATCAACATCCACGCCGCAGCGAATCACTCGATAGACATCATCCGGCCTTGGAAGAACCTCGCGATATAAATCGCGATGCCATTGGCTGATGCAGCAGACAAACGCGGCACGCTCGAGTTTCTTCAGTAGTAGCGAGCGTCGCTGAAACAAATCATTTGCATGGCCAGTGAAGCTGAAGTTTGCCCTAAGCTGGCGGGCGGCATACATACCAACACTCGTTGGCGCATGAGCAAAATGGCAGTGAATATGGCGGACGCCACGACTGCGCAGCGCTCTACCAAGGGCAAGCCCCGCAATTGCTTGGCCAAGCAATTTGACACGACCAGATGCTTCCATCTTCTCGCCAGGGCAGCACGCATCGCTCAAAGCGCAGCAAATGACTCCGGCCGCCCGCATGGGATGGGAAACCAGCTCTTTGAGAACTGCCCACGTCATGCCGGGTCCATAAACGATCCTCAGATCGGCGACGATATCAGGACATGCCTCACGATCTTCTGTGTTTGGCGCATGGAGGGTTGCCGCGCAAACGTTCCATCCGCGTTGGCGCAGCGCTCGAATTTCCCGATAGACGAACGTCTCGCTACGGCAAGGCAAAGTGCTCGCGAGGTAGGCGACGGCGGGTCGCATTGCGCCTTCGCCTGAGGATCGAGATTGGAATGCGAAATCGTTCATGCGCGCAGCTCTAGCCCAGCGTAGCGCCTTCGGCGGAGCGATGCCCGCGGTGCCTGGATCCCGCGCTGGCGGGCGTGCCACGAAGCGCATTTGCGATAGATACTAGCACCAATGCTGTCAGGCAGAGCATGACTGGCTCAAATGGAATGGCAAATCGAGCCGCCGTAATTGTCAGCGTGTAGAGCGCAAGCGTCAAAAGATAAAAGACCGCCGGTATGAGCAACGACCAGCGCGTCTTGATCGCGAGCAACAATCCAACCACAGCGCCGAGCAGAATTGCGGCTCGTGAAGCGACGTAAACAAACTTGTAGCTTTTGGGATTGTCCCAGTCGACCCACAGCGTTTTAAGAAAACGAATCCAGCAAAGTCGGAAGTATTTTCCCGGATTGTTTCGAATCCAGTTGGTCGTAATTTCCTTGAAGACTTTCTCTCGCTCGATCTCGGAATGGCCCATGAGCCGGGCTTTTTGGGCAGGCGTCAATGCCTTGTAAGCATGAACTCCTTCGAACACGCCTTCGCGCGTCTCCGAGTCATCCGTCGTCATCATTCCCGTTTCCAGCTTATTGCGAAGATTGGCCGACAGTGGGAGCCGATCGGAGCCCGACGCGAAATCATTATTCGCCTTCCAGGTATTCACCCAGAAGCTGCTCTTGACCGGCACCCATGCTCCATGCACCCGCCGATTGCGCAGCGTCCATGGACCCAGCACTACGATGGTCACACCAAGTAGAACGGCTGCATTGCGGATGCGAAGACTGCCGGGCATGTCGCGCCACAATAAAACCAGCAACCCCATGCATGCCATCGGCGGGAGAAAAGCCGGCTCGGTGAGCGCACCAAGTACTCCAATAATAGAAAACGCAATCCACGGCCCCATCCTTCGCGTCCGAACCGAGTAATAAAACAAGCCCATTGCGCCTGTGACGCAAGTCGCGATCAGCGCAATCGCCTGCGCGGTTGTGCAGGCGTAAATCTGCGTCGGCCAGATCATCACGAGCAGAGCAGCGACGTAAGCAACCGCTTCGCTTCCGCCCAACATCCGCGCCAGCAACCAAGTCAGCGGAACGACAGCCGCGCCGATCAGGCAATTCAGAACAAGAATCGCGAAATAAGCTGCCGGCGTTTGAACGCCGAAGATTTCGAACATCCCGGCAAGTAGAAACGGATACGTCGGCGACTGAAAGCTGCTCGGGCCAAAATAACCGAAGTCATTGAATGCAAAACCACGGCCAGTCACCAGCGAAGTCGCGATCGTCTTATGTTCGATCGCGTCGGGATGCCGCCATGCATGCAGGGCAAGGACGGCTCCGAGCCGCAGTAGAAAGGCCAGTACAAACAGAATCAGGAGAATGTTGCGTCTACGGTTCATGGGCCCAGGCAGTTAGCGTGATTTGATGGGATCATGCGTGGACAAGAGCGGTATGGCCTGCCATACGCATCTGCGGAACGCGAGGCACTTCAATCGCCGACTTTCCTGCCTCGATGCACATGTCGGATAAGCTCATCGTAAAGCCGATGGTAATCAACCAAAGCATCGTATACGGCTCACCCGCCCAGCCGGCCCATACACCATAGAATGCGGCCGCTACGCCCATCACGCCCGCCGTCCCCACCGCAAGCGGAAAGACATGCGCGTTGGATGATTTGTAGGCGCGAATGCCATTGACGGCCCGCCAGCCCACCAGCAGGGGCAGCAGCACCCACAGCCCCGCATAGAGCCAGCCTCGGCACATTGCAAAAAGAATGTACGCGTTATCGACGCTCTCCAGCTTCAGTTCCTTCAGGTCATCCGGGCTCATCACGCGACCGTGACCAAACCAGCCTGCATTCATGATCAGCGGCCAGGAGTGTTGAATGATCATTCGGCGAATATAAAAGCTGTCATCGATCGAATGATCGCGCGGCCTGTCCGGCAGGGGGGTGATCGCCAGTTGATAGGTGATGGCCACGACAACTCCGATGACGACCAATGACAGCGGCACCAGCATCACGCGAGCGGTCGTCGTGTAGTACAGCAGCAGGAACACCAGAATTCCCGCGATAAACCCGAAAAACGGGCCAAAGCTCAGCGAACAGACGATCTCAAATGCAACGCATGCCGCGGCAACGCGCACCAACCAGTTTCGCGTGCCAACCGATGTGGTATGGGCCAGAACCAGCACCAGCACTAGCATCGACAGACAGGCATCACCGAAGAAAATTGGATGCGTGAACGAAACCTGGGCGCGGAAATAGCCCAATCGCGACATCACCAGCGGATCGTTCATCAACTGCAATCCCGTGCGCGACATGACCTGGTAATAAAATTGCGGCCAGAGGCGCATCTCAATTAGAGCAAAGGGCGTGAGCACGAAGATCGACGCGATCAGGCCCCACAGGCATTGCAGCCGCGTGCGCTCCGACTTGAAGGACCCGCGCGCTGCGAAATACGGGACGATCCAGCCGAAAATCTGCTTCATGGCCTCGTTGTAGCCAGTGTGCAGATTTTCGTAGGTGGTTCCGACATTTTCGGTGCTCATGGCGCTGATAATCGTCAGCATCGGCGCAATCAGCACGATGGTATCCACCAGTCGCCAGCGAAAGGTGAACTTCTTGTTCACGCGCAGCAGCATGCCCAGAAGCATCGCCATCGAGGCGACGTTGATCGCCGACAGCTCTGGGATACCGGCCTTGATTTCGTAGCCATTGACTGCGCGAAACAGCAGCAGGGCGGGGATGTAGCAGAAGGCCAGGCATGCCCCGACGCCCTCGAACAGGGCAAAATAAAGCGAGACCGCGAAATACAGGCACCCAAACAGCAGGTTCATTCAGTTGACTCCGCGGACTGGACCAGCTTCGCTTCACCGGGGGGCCGAAGTCCTGACGAGATTGGGTTTTCCCACAACAGTTGCTCGGCAACAACTTTTGGATCCGTAGCGGCGCGCCCGCGCGCCTTTGACGAATTCACGTCGATGATGTTGGCAATCAAAAAGGTCGGCCGGCCTTTTACTTCAAGGAAGATGCGGGACAGATATTCGCCAATGATCCCCAGCGAAATCATCTGAACCGCCGACATGAGCAGTACGAGACAGGCCAAGCTCGCCCAGCCGCGCGCCGGACGGGCGTGAGCTGGATGAATCCAGTCATAGACAGATACGCCCAACACCCACAGGCCAATTAGAATTGCCGCGACAACCGTCAGCACGCCCAGGCGCGTCACGAGTCGAAGCGGAACGCCGCTGAAGCTGACCAGCCCATCCATCGCCAGCTTCACCAGCGCCTTAAACGTGTAAGCCGGCTGACCCGCCTGACGGGCGTCTCGCTCGTAGGCAATTCCGGTCTGGCGCAACCCGATCCAGGTGCGCAGGCCGCGGACGAATCGCTGCCGCTCCGGCAGGCTGTTGAGCAGATCGAGAGCATGGCGATCCATTACACAGAAGTCGCCGCTGTCAAGCGGGATTTCAAGATCGCTGATGATCGCCAGCAGCCGATAAAAGGCCCAGTAAGCAATGCGTTTCCCGATCCATTCTTTGCGCTTCTCACGGATCGCGTAGACGACCTGATATCCCTCGCGCCATCTGGCCAGAAATCTAGGCAGCGTTTCGGGTGGATCCTGCAGATCGCAATCCATGACGGCAATCACATCGCCGCGCGCGACGCTCAGACCAGCGGTCACCGCCGCCTGGTGGCCAAAGTTGCGTGTGAGGTGAACCGCGCGAACGTGAGGATCTTCGCTCGCGCAGCGGTCGAGGATTTCAGCAGTCTCGTCGCGACTTCCGTCGTTGACGAAGATCAACTCATAATCCAGTCCATCGGCGGCAAATCGGTCACCCATGGCAGTGAAGCGCGCATAGGTTTTCGGCAGCACTTCCTGCTCGTTGTAGGCGGGCAGCACGATGCTTAACAACTGCCAGCCGTTTGAGGAGGCAGAAGAGGAACCGGGAACGTCATTAAAGACCATGTCCATAATAAATGTACTTGCGGATATCATTCGGCTGAGGACGCCGAAGCGCAGTCCTATCAATATAGACCATTTCCCGCCGCTGCCTACCGTCAAAAGCTCTATTGCCGCGAATCGCAAAGACTCGCGAATTCGTAATTAAAGGTGATAACTATCTGAAATTTATGCAGTTACCTTCGAAGCAAGCCGACTGCCTTCGGCCGCCCGGCGCAGAGCACCTTCAAAGATATCGGTCGCATCATTCCAGCTATATCGGCTTACGGTCATATAAGCCTTGTCCGACATTTCCCGCCAGCTGGGGCCATCCATCTGCGCGATCTGCTCTATTGCGCGGGCCATGCTTGCAGGATCCTCATGCGGCACCAGAATTCCGCCCCCCTTCGAAAGCATATCCGGCGCAACGCCGGCCGGGGTTCCGATAACTGGCGTTCGACAAGCCATTGCTTCAAGAATTGGCAGGCCGAAGCCTTCAACCCGCGTGCCAAATAGCCAGGCATCGCACATTGCATAAATGTCGCGAAGCTGCTCGTCGGGGGCATTGTGAAAGAATTTCGCTCCCGATGGCAGCCGTAGATCGCGGCTGATCTCCGAGCTCCCAAACGATACGACTTTCAAATTCGCGATCTTCGATCGTGCCTGCTCGCACGCGGCGATGACAAGGTCGCACCCCTTATTACGAAACGAGGTGTACGTGAAGCCAACCGTCGGCGTTGGCTGCTTGTCACGCGGAATCGCATGAAAACGCTCCAGATCGACAGCATTGGGCGCAATCGTCACATCTGTAAAATTGAATTTTTCACGCAGCAGATTGACCAGCCATTGTGCTGTCGTGATCTTGGGCATCGGAAGCCGACAGGTCGCATCGACGCGCTCTATTTGGCCCGCCCAAATCTCATAGTCCTGCATAAAGTGGATCTTGACGCCTTTGGACGGCGATAATTGCCACACCCATTCAGCAGTTTCCCACCAGGTCGCAATCACTACATCCGCATCGGGAACATCGCTGTCGACGATCGGCCGCAGGCGATCGATGACACGATGGTTAATATTTAGCCCACCAAAGTGGGAAACCCCGGGTCCTTGCCAAGGCCACTTTCCTTCGGTGAGAAGTTGGCGAAGCTGGCGACGAAATGGCGTTTTCTTGCGGGGGGTCGAGACGACCGTCACTTCATGTCCGCGCTGTCGCAGGCGCTGTGCGTAAATCGCGATGACGCGAATTCCGCCAGCCGCTCCGGCATGAGGAAGGACAAACGTGATCCGCATAATGGAAACAATACTTCCCAGCGAGCATGGCTGTCAGCCGAGGACATCATAGCCACGCCGCGACCGCGCACCACTATACTGCGGGCCTTCTAAAAAGAGAGCGCCTTAGAACCAGCGATAAACCAACATCTTACCTGGCAGAATTGGATTCCGGAGCGCCTTCATTTCCGGCCGGCACAAACAGCGTTCGATCGCGATTATCCTTCGGATCATCGACGCGCGGATAATCGCGCCAGAGCCAGCGAAGCATATCGGGCATGATCGCGCCGCCTTGCTTGTTGGAATGGGTGCCGATGCCCCAGGCGTAGTTCACGTCATAATGCTTCTCGGTCAGCGCTGCGACCATCTTGATATTCTGCGCATGCCAATCCCACTTGGGATCATAGGTCGGCGCGCCACCACCTCGTGCACGTCGCACGCCACGATTATCGTTCAACCCATCCTGCAAGAAAACCCGGATCGGCTTCGTCGGGCTTTGGCGGATCAGATCGGGATAAACATGGCCGCCGCGAATGTTGGTGAAGCTTCCGATGGTGCTGATGACCTTGTGAAATACGTCGGGTCGCTGCCATGCCACGGTGAAAGCGCAAATCGCGCCGGAGCTTGCCCCCGCAATCGCATGATCGTCGGGATTATCTGAAATGTTGTAGCTCTTGCGCAACTCCGGCATCAGCTCATCGACGATCAGCTTCGCATACTGGTCGTTAAGCGAGTTGTATTCGATGCCACGGTCGTTAGTCCGATCACCCCATTCCTGATCGGTCGATTCGGTCTGCGTCGGCGTATGCCCCGGATTGATGAACACGCTGATCGTCACCGGCATTTCACGCCGATAAATCAAGTTGTCAAAAACATATGGGATTCGATATTCCCCCTTGAGCCCCACGAATGCATGCCCGTCCTGAAAGATCATCAAGCAGGCCGGCTTCGACTTGTCATATTGCGCCGGCACATAAACCCAGTAATTGCGCGTCGTATTGGGAAAAACCTTGCTGGCCAGCGTCAACGGCCCCACGATCTTCCCCTCCGGCACCCCGGGTTGCTTCTCCGAGTCCGGCCCAAGCTTGTAAACATTATCCAGCGGCGCCGCCATCGCGCACGCTTGAAAAACCAGCACCGTCATCAAAGATCTCACCAGCATCTTCATGGCCGCCGTCCTGATTGAAAAAGGTTCCCATCGGGATCAAACCCACATCGCCCGCGACTCTACCAGACGCCTCGCGCAGTTCAAATTGCGCCTCACGACGCACGATCGCGGAGACCAAAAGAGCCGCGCACGAAGTAAGCGGATTGGCGCGAGACTGCGGCAATCCGCTTTCTTCGTGCGCGGCTCTCTGCGCGCAAACTGGAGCTTCAATTCGCGTTGATCGTTACCGACCTGGGTTGGAAATCTTCCGACCATTGAAGCTGCCACAATTGCGCAAGTGAAACGTGCTCCGCATGTCCAGCGACACCATCCAGTTAATCGTTGGCTCGTTCATGACTCCGAAAGACAGCCCCAGCGGGCCGATCTCCTACGAGAACTCCTACCGGCGCGCGCAGAAACTGGGATTTCCCAGCATGCTCGCGCCGCCTCCGCAGTCTGCAGTGGTGTGGGCCTGGCATTTTCAAATCACCCACATGATGCTGATCCTGCTTCTCCTGATGTTGCCGCTGGTTTTAGGTTTCGAATCTCTTTTCCGCTGGCTCCGGCAGCCCAAGACCGGTTGCCCCGTCTGCGGCTACGATCTTCGCGCCACACCCGATCGTTGCCCTGAATGTGGAACAAAAGTCACGCGTAAGCCGACGGCTACGGTGCAGAGGTAGCGGGTGGCAATGAGCGCAATCCGCTCAGTTGGCCTCGCGCCAAGGCGAGCGGTCGGTCCAGCTTTTCAGCGCTTCGCTCGCCCAAGCGGTCGATTTGTCTTTATGGCAGACAGTACACGCATTGGGCACCCCCAGGCGATCGGTCATCTCGGGATAGACAAAACGAAACGTGTGGCTGCGCACGTTCACGTCGCCCATGGTTTGCTCGATCTTGGGCATGTGGCATTCGATGCACTCATTTCCAGCGCTTCCGGCATGGTGATGCGTATGAGCCTCGATCGATGGAGCATGCGGACCATTGGGTGAACTTGGCCCGTGGCAATCGAGACACAATTCATTTGCAGGCTTGCGCAAGAGCGATTGATTGTCGGTGCCGTGCGCATCGTGGCAAGTGAAGCACGACACGCCATGCGTGTACATGAGGCTCGTGACATAATCGTTGCCTTGCATTCGATTCTTGTGCGCGGTTCCATCGGCGAAATGCGTGAAGGTGGTCTGGCCGAGCTTGTGATCTTCAAGCTTCCAAAAATCGCTCAACTTTTTGCCGACGTGATAGCCCACCGCCCAGTCGTAGTAGCGCCCCTCAATCGGATTGGTAAGCGGCCGACCTTGCGAGTGACAACCAATGCAGACGTCGTTGCCCTCGACGTAATCGAGCCTCGTCGGATTGACGATGTTAGACGCCATGGGGTTTTTGATGTGCTCACTGCCCGGCCCATGACAGCGTTCGCAGCCCACATTCCATTCGGTGACCGAGCGACTCATAACATCATAATTGACTGAATGGCAGCCATCGCAGGTGCTGCCGGTCGGCCTTTTGAAATTGTCAGGCGGATAGTGCGCCGCCCACCAGTCTTCTTTTGCAAAATAAGGCTTCCACATCTTATGCGTCACGTCCCACTGCGCCGGCAGCGGATAGTAATCGTCGCCGATCTTCTTGAAATAACGCTGCTTCCATTTGCTCCCATACACAAATGCGATGTCGTCAATCGTGAAGGTGACGAGGGGATTTTTTTTGGAAAGATCCGGAATGATCGCATCCGGATGCACCTTCGGATCTCGAACGACATTGGCCATCAGCGTTGCTTTCCATCGGTCATAGACATCCTTATGGCATTGAGCGCAAGCGGTTGATCCAACGAAATGGGCCTCAGTTCGATGCGGCGATTCCATCGGAGGCGTTGAAGCCACGGGTGGAAAATTGCGAATGTAGGAAACGAGCTGCCAGGTCTGCTGATCGGCAAATTGCCAGCCCGGCATGCCGGTGTTTCGAACGCCATTGCGAATTAGATAAAAGAGTTCGCCAGCCGTTCTTCCGCTTGTCTTCTCACTGCGAAGATTGGCCGGCGATGGATACAGCCCGCCGCCCGCTTCGGTTTTTCCAAATCCGTCGTAGCCGTGGCAGATTTCACAATTCCTTTGATACAGCTCTCGACCCGCCGCCACATCGGAGCTGTCGGGCCTCGCATTGAGCGGGTTTCTGAGTTGCCGGGCTTCAGCCGGAATACCCCAGTTGACCAATTTGCCGGCCAGATATGCCTCAATGCTCGGCGCCTTTCTACGTGCAGTCATCCCGCCATGTGTGACGTAGAGATAAGCCAATCCAATCACGATCGCGCAAATCAAAACCAGGCTTCCGGCGACCGTCAGCGCCGTGCGCTTCCACGTGCGGAAAAACAACCGCCGGCTCCGCCAGGTAAATCGAGAAAGGCTTCTGCGGCGTTTCATCAAATGCAGCCTCTAGAAATGTAAAGCATCGGAACTTATTCCAACTTGCGGGAAATGTATCGCCATTCTTGCGGGCAATCCCGCCGATTGCAATTTTTGCGGCTGGCGCAGCCGAGTTTCGTGTATTCTCTTTGGAATAGACATCCGCGATCCACCATGTGGTTCCGCGTGGGACGGCTCACTTGTGGATGTCCTCCCGCACGTCCAGCCGATGCACGTCGGTCGATTTAGGCGCGTCAACGCAAACCTGCGCCTTTTGCCCACGAATGTCGATCAGGGATACTTTGGCCGTACGGCCCACCTTGATAGCAGCTTTCGGGGCGAGCGTCGCTGTCCATGAGTTCAGCTCGCCCCATTTTTCGACTGAGCTACACTTGACCAGAACTGAAACTTCACATGGGCGGACCTGCAGCACCGTGACGATGAATGTTCCATCTAATTCTTTAACGACGATTGACTCGTCACGCGTTCGAAACAGTACGAGCATGATATTCCCATCTTGTTTTCGCCCGGTTTGCTTTTCGAGCAGCCTGCACATCAGTAGAATATCCGATGAGCAGTTGAGCGCCCATCGGGCACGCTGCATGTCTCGAGGGATTCATTTTCGCCGGCTGAAGACTATTCGTGCGATTGATCTACCGCACATTCCGATCGGCACTTCACGCGTTACGGCGTAACGTAATGCGTTCGGTGCTGACCTGCCTGGGCATCATCATCGGCATCGCCGCGGTCATCGCGATGATGGAGATCGGAAAAGGATCCTCCTACTCGATCCAGCAGAGCATTCAATCGCTTGGGGCGAATGTCGTGCAGATCGATCCGAGTGATGTTGCCGTCAGCGGCGTCAGTAGCGGCGCCGGCGGCAGGCCGACGCTGACCCCCGCCGATTGCAATGCGATTCGCAACGAGTGCGACTGGGTTCACTTTGCCGCGCCGAGCGTCGATTGCCGCGCACAGGTCGTCTACGGCAAGCGCAACTGCGCCCCGCATAGAATCCTGGGCACCGTTCCCGATTACCTGGCGATCCGCGAGTGGCCACTCGAGGAAGGCGAGTTCTTCACGGACGCTGACGTTCGCCGGGCGGCGTGCGTCTGTCTGATCGGCCAGACGCCCGCGCGGATACTGTTTGAAGGCAAATCGCCCGTCGGCAAAGAAGTCCGGATCAAAAATGTCCGAATGCGAATCGTCGGCGTCCTCAGCCCAAAAGGCGCAAGCATGACCGGCATGGATCAGGACGATTTTCTCGTCGCACCCTGGACAACCGTAAAGTACCGGTTGTCCAGCGTCCGCGAGATTAACGATCAGACTACCAGCAGCACTTCGAACCTGAATGAAGTGAACACACTGAGCCAGCTCTACCCAACCAAAGAAGTGCAGCTCTATCCGTTGCCATCATCCCTGCAGGCGGTCGATGCACCGGTGCTGGTGCGATTTCCAGATATCGACGATCTCTGGGTTTCGGTCCAGGCGCACGACAAGATTCCCCAGGCCATCTCCGAGATGCGCAAGTTGCTTCGGCAGCGGCACCGTATTCCAGATGGCGCTCCCGACGATTTTCGCATTCGCGATCTGACCGAATTCTCCGAAGCGATGGCCTCCACCAGCCGGGTGATGACCAACCTGCTGCTCTGCGTCGCGCTGATTTCCCTGGGCGTTGGCGGCGTGGGCATCATGAACATCATGCTTGTGTCGGTCACCGAGCGCACACGCGAAATTGGATTGCGAATGGCCGTGGGCGCCAGGCCCAAAGATATTCGCAGCCAGTTTCTGACTGAAGCCGTCCTGCTCTGCACCTTCGGCGGAATCGTCGGAATCGTGTTCGGCCGCGTGGCATCGATAGTCGTCAATTCGTTTCTTCACTGGCGGACGATGCCATCGTCCGGGGCGGTCATCATTGCCGTCATCGTGTCAACGAGTGTTGGAATTGTTTTCGGCTATTATCCCGCATGGAAAGCCTCGCGGTTGGATCCGATCGATGCGCTGCGATACGAGTAAGGAACTTCTCTATCCAGGTTTTAGCGCCCTTATTACCTTATTCACCCCTTTTAAACCCAAACTCATCCGCCATGCTTGAAGAACTGCACCGCGCGTTCGTGTTTTTCTGCGGCTATGCGGGATTTGAACGTGCCGAGATTGCGGCGTTTGCCGGTCTTGGGATTTTTCTTGCGCGAGTAGAGGCGAAATTCGCCGGATGAAAGTTTGCGGATCATTTTGATCCCCGATCCAGATCGATCAGTGGCAGGCCGAATTCGGGGCGGAACGTCTTACGCAAGTGCGCTGGCGATTCAATGACGATCAGCTCTAGCGTCGGCCTGACGCGGCCACTTTTAAGATGGCCACCGTGCGCGGTGCCGTCGCGGCGGCCGACGCAAATATGGGCGTGGACCGAAGGCTTTCCCTGAGACTCGGCGACGTCGCCGATGAGACTCAAGACTTCCACCTGCTCATTGATCTCGATCGGCAGATAGTTTTTGCTTTTCAGATCAAACCACGCAACCGTCACGTTTGCGAACGCGCCGATGCCCGTGAAATGGGCGGCCGACAGATGCTGCGATTGCGCAAAGTGCTCGAGCTCCTTCATGACTTCATCGTCGGAGTCGAAGATCAAAGCCCACTCGCGGCGGCCTTCGATGTCGCTGAGGATTTTGGATTTCATTGAGCTTGTCTCAAAGGGCTTAAACCGGAAGCAACTCATTTACTTTCTTCCGCACCTGTTTCCCATCCAACGTCAGCGCGGCCAGTCCAATTCCCGCCAGCAACAATCCACCGAGCAAACTAGTTCTATGCTTGGTCGCCCAAAGCTGGGGGCTGAAACTGTGGGAGATCTGATCGAACGGCCCATGTGCGCCGTAATCGCCCGTCACAGGTTTCCAGAAATTGTCTGGCTGATTGGGATCGGCCGGTTGTGGTAGCATGGAGCCGTCCCACCCGACCTTCGACAGATATTTATCCAGCGTGCCGGGAATGATTTTTTCGCCCAGCGTCGCTTCGACGGTCGTGTAGCCGACCATGATTTCGCGACGATCATTTTCAGCGGCAAAGAGGATCGCGTCGGCGGCCACTTCCGGTTGGAAAATGGTTCCCGCCGGCCGGGCCTTGTGCGGCATCCGGTTCTTCGTCCAGACGAACTGTGTCGTGTTGAGCGCCGGCATGTTCACCATGGTCAGTCCGATATTGATCTTCTGATGCAGCAGCTCGGTGTGAAGCGATTCCATGAATCCCTGCAGCGCATGCTTGCTGGCGCAATAGGCGCTTTGCAGCGGGATCGAGCGAAACGCCAAGGCTGAGCCGACCTGAATGATCTTGCCGCGGTTCCGCGGAACCATCTTGTCCAGCGCGCAGCGAGCGCCGTGGACGGAACCTAAAAATGTCACATCGACAATGTGCCGAAATTCATCTGGCTCCATCCTGATGAATGGGCAGTACATCGACACCATGGCGTTATTGATCCAGATGTCGATGGGGCCCAATTCATTCTCCGCTCGGTCGGCAGCAGCCTGGACCTGATCGAACTGCGCCACGTCGGTGCGCAAGACCAGCGCCCTTCCGCCGACCGATTCCACTTCCTCTTTGGCGCCTTCCAGCCCATCGGTGCCGCGGGCAAGTAAAGCGATCTTTGCGCCCCGGCGGGCAAAGACGCGGGCCGTCGCCCGGCCCACGCCGCCTGAAGCGCCGGTAATGACCACCACGGTATCGCGATCGACTCTTTTCATTTGATCAACTCCCGCCAGAGGCGATTGCTCTTTCGATGGCTGCGGAAATAAGCGCCCGCGACGATTGCTCCTGCCGCGCCAACACCCATCAGCGTCGCCGTTCGGATCATCGCCAGCTTCTGTTCGCGCTTCCGAGCCTCGACGATTCGCTGCTCCGGCCGGCGCCTCGGCACATCGCCTTCGCGAATCGCCATCTGCAAGACATGCGCCATGTGCATCGCCGCGCGATCGGTCTGCTGCTCGATCTGCTCCTGGCAACTGAAGCCATCGGCGATAATCAGCTCATCTTCTTCCGCCTTGCGCACCTCCGGCAGCAGCATGCGCTCGCCGACGGCCACGCTCACGTTGTAGTGATCGTTCTCCTTCTCGTATCCGAAAGCCCCCGCCATTCCGCAGCAGCCGGCGTCGGGGTTTTTGTGCTCGATGCCCATCTTGTCGAAGATTTCCTTCTCGGCAAAAAGCTTGCCGTATTCCTTGTCATTCAGCTCGTCGAGCATCTTCTGATGGCAGTGGCCATGGACGATCGCCTTGCGCTTAAGCTGCGGCGGGCGATAGTTGGGCGCTTTGTTGCGCAGGAAATCGCTGAGGGTAAAGGTCAATTGTTTCAGCCGTTTACCGTCTTCACTGTTGGGAAGAATGTTGGGCAGCTCGTCGTGGAACGCTGCCCAGCAGCTTGGTTCCAGCACGACCATCGGAACGCCGGCTTCGTAATAATGGCGCAGCTTGTCCAGCAGATCGAACCACCAACGTTTGGCCATGCCCAGGAAGCCGTAGTCGTACAGCGGGCGGCCGCAGCAGACGTCGGCCATCGGAACGTGGACGCGGAAGCCCGCATCCTCCAGCACTTCCGTCGCCGCAATCGCGACGTCCGGATGGAAGTGATTGTTGAACGTGTCGGCAAACAGCACGACCGGCGCACCCTTGGGATTCTTTGGCTTGTGGGTCCGGTACCACTGCTTGAAGGTCTGCGGCGCAAAGGCAGGGATCTTTCGATTCGGATGCACCCCAGCCAAGAATTTCGCAATCGATCGCAATCCCGGCACCTGCGTAAACAGATTGGCAAACGACGGTGCAATCGAGGCCAGGTTCGACCAGATGTGAATCCAGCCGAACGCGTACGCATGCCTGGGGCGCAGTTTGCCCTCGTAATAATGGCTGAGAAATTCCGACTTGTATGTGGCCATATCCACGTTGACTGGGCAATCGCCTTTGCATCCTTTGCACGAGAGGCAAAGATCCAGCGAGTCTTTGACTTCCTTGCTCTTCCAGCCATCTTCGATGACTTCGCCGTTCATCATCTCGAAGAGCATGCGCGCCCGGCCGCGGGTTGAATGCTTTTCCTCACGCGTCACCATATATGAGGGGCACATGGTCCCGCCGCCCTCGCGCCGGCAGGCGGCCACGCCGACGCACCGCAGAGCCGCGCGGGCGAAACTGTGCCGATCGCCCACATACTCAAAATGCGTCTTGGGCTGCGGCGGGTTGTAATCGGCGCCGATCCGCATGTTGTCGGTAATACCCAAGGCCGGCCCTTCAAGGTTGATGACCTTGCCGGTGTTCATGCGGTTATCCGGATCCCAGATCCGCTTAAACTCGTGGAAGGCCTGAAAGATTTCCGGGCCGAACATCTCCGGCAGAAACTGGCCGCGCGCCTGGCCATCGCCATGTTCTCCAGAGGCGACACCGCCGAACTTCACGACCAGATCGACCGCTTCTTGCATGAAGCGTTTGTACTTGTCGATGCCGGGCGCGGTGTAGAGATCGAAGGGTATGCGGCAATGGACACAGCCTTGTCCGATATGCCCATAAAGAGATGGGTGGTAATCGAATTTATCGAATAGGGCGCGCAGCTCGCGGAGATACTGAGCTGTTGCTTCGACCGGCACGGCTGAATCTTCCCAGCCGGGCCACGTATCCGGTTGGCCGGGCACCCAGGCGGTGCTGCCCAGACTTGATTCGCGCACCTTCCAGATCATTTCTTCCTGTTTGTCATCGTCGTACAGCTTCATGTCCACCGGCGCGCGGTCTCCCAGTCCCTTGACGTGATCCATCATTCGGCGGGCCTGATCGTCGGTGTCCTCTTTGGATTCACCGCCAAATTCCACCAGTAGAAATGAAGGGCCTTTGGGCAAGATCGCCAGGGCGGCGTTTTCGTCGCCTTTCTGCTTGACGAAATCAAAAAGCAGCTCGTCGATGCCTTCGCAGGCGGTGGGTTCAAACTTCAACACCTCAAGCCCGCACTCGGCGGCGGTGGGGATGTCCTTGAAGCCGAGCATCGTCACCGAACGCGCCTTGGGCGCAGGCACCAGATGAAGGGCGGCTTCGAGAATGGTCACAAGCGTGGATTCTGAACCGACCAGCGCGCGGGCAACGTTGCAGCCATTTTCCGGCAGAAGATCATCGAGGTTGTAGCCCGATACGCGGCGCTCGAGCTTGGGGAATTTCTCGCGAATAACGTTGCCATATTTGTCGATCAACGCCTTAAGGCCGGCATAGATCTGACCGTGCCGCCCACCGGCGCGAATATGGGCCTCCATTTCCTCTGGCGACGTGGGGCCGACGTGCATTCGAGTGCCGTCGTATAGCAGCACATCCAATGCGTGCGTGTTGTCGCTCGTGCGCACGCCAAAGCCATATTTTTTGCTCAGTAGTGAATGGCTGCCGCAGGAATTGTTGCCGAGCATCCCGCCAATCGTGCATCGACTATGCGTGGCTGGATCCGGTCCATAGAAGAGGCCTGCCTCCTTCTTAGCCGTCTGTCGGAAATGGTCGAGCACGCAGCCGGGCTGCACATGGCCGATGCGATTTTCCGCATCGATGCGCAGGACGTGAAACATGTACTTCGAAAAATCCATGACCACTGCGACGTTGCAGCACTGGCCGCCCAGGCTTGTTCCGCCGCCGCGCGAAAGGATCGGCGCGCCGTGTTGGCGCGCCAGGCGCATGGTCGTTTCCACATCCTGCACGTGGCGCGGCACGACGACGCCGATCGGCACCTGGCGATAGTTGGAGCCGTCGGTAGCGTAGAGAGCGCGCGTGCCTTTGTCGAAGCGCACTTCGCCATCGATGTGCGCCTTCAAAGAAGCCTCCAGCGAGCGCGCCGACTCTTTTCCGATGGTGTTGCTGAGAGAATCAGTTTTTCGAAGTCGCTCGAACCGTACGTGCTCGTTGCGCTTGCGAAGAACTTGCAGTTGAGTGGTCATCCTTGGTACTCCGTTGATGTTTCGTTTGAGTTTGCGCTCGCGGACGCGCGGAAGAGGGGGTCGCTGGCTTTGCGGGGCTTGGCTCATCGACCGTCAGTCGGAAATCCCTGCCTTCCCAGCGATCGCCATCGGTTGTCCACCGGAAAGTAAAGATCAATACATCGCCCGGCTTCATTGCCGCCGTGGGCAGATCAATGATGTGCAGCCCCGCGCCCGTATCCTTTGTCGGTTGCTCCTGTGTGGTCGCCCACCGATCCAGGCTGAAACGCACGATCGCCCGTGCGGTCAGCTCCAGCCGGACCCGCCGACCGGCGGGGAAGAAATCAACCTGATGATCGAATCGCCAAAGTGAAAGATCGGTTGACGATTGATTATTTACATACCTTTCCCACGCATCGTCGGGGCAGTCGAAAACTTTTCCGTCGCGGATGGATCGCAGGAGCCGAATAAATTCCGAATGGGTCCAGGCCAACGGCATCGCCGAACTGCTGGCACGGCCGCGATATAGATCGTGCTGCGGAACATCGTCGATGTCCCAGACCTGCTCCGGCAGGAGGCCCACCTCGCTGGCAAAGCCGGCCATGGCATCGAGCATCTTCTTTGCGCGCTCCGTATTCCCCGCGGCAAGTTCGTAATGTCCGCGCTCTCCTGTCAATAGGGGCCACGAGCGACCGGTGCCGCTGTGATCTCCATGCGATTGCGTCAACGTGCCGTCATCGTGCTCGCCGTAGTAATCGCCGTTATAGCGTCGCCAGCAGGGGCCGGCTGGTAATTCTCTGCGCGTCATGGCGTCGATCGCCTTGATGGTGTTGAGAATCCGCGGGTCGTCCGGCGCGCGAAGACCGAAGCGCACCAAAGCCAGCGCATCGGGACTGACGACTTCCGCGGTTGGAAGACCTTTCGCCTGCTGCATGCAGGGCCATTCGCCACGCCGAAGCATCGATTTCATGCCTGGGGCGGGCGCGATGCGGATGTAATAGCCTTCAATTCCCAATTGTTTTGCCAGTGGCGTATCGGTGACGTAAGTCCACGGCTCGATTTGATCATTCCACAGATCGGCCGTCTCGCGGAAGTATTCCCCGAGGCGTTCTTCGCCGAATTGATTGGCCAATCGTGCGGCAACAAGTAGGGCGGCAATTTCGGTCGCAAGCGTGTAAGGTGAAAGGCCCGGCGTGTTTTCCCAGCGATCTTCACCCGTGGCAGGTCCGCTGCGAATGATGAAAGCCGCCGCATCCCGCACCATTGGCCAGAAGGATTCGACCTGTCCATCCTGAACCGCGCCTTCCCGATGAGCAAAGTTCAGCAGCAGGATCGGCAGAGCGGCTTCATCCAGTTGCTCACCTTTGCCATAGGCGCAACCATCCAGCCACATATCCTGCGGCCAGCCGCCACTGTTTTTCTGCGTGGCGCGAAGATAATTCAACACGCCATACGCTTCCTTGAATGCGCCAGCGGCGAGCATCCCGAGTGTTTCTTCCGCCAGATCGCGCGCCCAGACCAGGTGATAGCCGCCCAGGTCCTCATCGCCGCGCGCTTCGCCCCATGGAACCGAGAGACTGGCGACACTCGCGCCTAGAAATTGTTTCGAGCGATGCACCGCGAGGGTCATCATGCTGGTGCGATACAGATTGGCGGAGTTGCCGGGAATCGGGTTGACGCGCGGGCGCGAGCGGTCGGGCCGATTGCGCTGCTCGGCATTGTCATTCGCCAGGTCAACTGATTTTGGATCATCCAGCGGCCCGAGGGTGCTTTGCCAGTCTTTCCATTGGCTGACGTATAGATCCCGCACTTCCGCAAAGGGCAGGTGGAGCGATAAGCAGGCATTGAGTGCCGCGGCTTGGGGGGCGCGGTCAAACGCAAGAGCCAGGACGAACTCCCCGCCGCACTGTTTGAGATCGATCTCGCCCGCCAGCGCGATGTGGCCATGATCGGCGCAGTCGTATTCCCAAGTCATCTGGCCATGCTGGTGGATGTCCTGCCAGGCATCAGATGTTCCGACGTAACCAACGGATCGTCGCAGCCAGCCGGCGGAGGTCGTCATGGCCAGCGCATGACCTTCATGGCGGGCAAAGAGCATCGGCCGGTGCCGATAGGCGCCAACCCAGCCGGCGTTGTCCTTCCCCTGGTCCCCGAGCCGCGGCGACATCAGCACGTACAGCCGAAAATCGCCCAACGCCCCTTGTAGCGGCACAAATCGAATTCGCTGCAGCAAAACATCTCGGCCCGGATCGGCGATGATTTCCTTATTGATGCGATAACGCCCCTCAACGCAATGGTTTTCAAGCCGATATGCGGGGATGCCCGGCTCCTGCATCTGAATGTCGTATGTGCAATGCTTTTGCTCTTCAGAAAAGAAATCCCCTGGGCCGGTGACGATCAATCCCAAATCGCGGATCGCTGCCTGATCGATCCAGGGATGATAGATTTCGTTGACGATCCCCCGGCCAACGGTGAACCAGAGGCGCGACATCGCCGACATCGCGCAGCCCACGCCTGCCTTTGCCGCTGGCGACCATGTGGGGCGAATGCCGGGGGCGCCGGGGGCTCTGTTACCGCCGGCGTCGGGTTCGGTGATTGCTGATTCATCTTTTTCTTTGTTGTGCATCGCCGCAGCCGTCTCCGTCGAAAGTGCATGGGATGCTGCATGGCTTCCCATCTATCCAGTAGAATGGCTGCGGTGACTTTTGACAGCGCGTAAAATCCTGGCGGATGTTGTGACCGGTGTGGAACGCGAATTGCTGAAAGCGACGTTTCTCTACCGCTGCGCGTAAGCGGTCGGATCGGCAACTCCAGCCTCGGCAAATCCCTTTTTGCGCAGCAAGCAGCTATCGCAGTGTCCGCAGGCAAGCCCTTCTGGCGTCGGGTCGTAGCAACTGTGCGTCATCGAATAATCCACGCCGAGATCGACGCCGCGCTGGATGATTTGCGCTTTGCTCACGTGAATCAGCGGCGTGTGAATCTTGAAGGGCTGACTATCGGGTTGCACCGTCATTTTGGTCGCGAGATTGGCCATCGCCTCAAAGGCTGCGACAAACTGCGGCCGGCAATCGGGATAGCCACTGTAATCCACTGCATTCACGCCGATGAAGAGATCCCGCACGTTCAGTACTTCCGCCCATGCCAGCGCATAGCTGAGGAAGATCGTGTTGCGGGCGGGGACATAGGTGATCGGAATGGCGGCCGACATTTGTGATTCGTCGCGGTCTTTGGGCACGTCGATCTGATCGGTCAGGGCGCTTTTGCCAAACTGCCGCAGATCGATTTGAATCACACGATGCTCGGCTCCAAAGAGCTTTGCGATGCGCTGCGCCGCGACAAGTTCCTGGCGGTGTCGCTGGCCATAATCAAAGGACAAGGAATAGAGGGGCCGAAAGTCGCGATCGCGCGCGATGGCCATGCAGGTGGTGCTGTCCAGGCCACCACTGGAGAGGACAATCGCTGGCCGAACGGTGCATTGCATGCGACGCGATTCTAGGCCGTGTGTCCGTCAGGCTGTCGCATTGTCCCAAAAGTATACAAAGGTATGCGCGCCACGAGGGGGCGCATACCTGGCACCGAAAGCTGGGTTAAGCCATTGTCATCTAAGATTTTATATTGATGTCGCGCGCGATTGAGCCAGTGACATCCCGCAATGGGCTACCAATCGCAATCCTGTTCCTTAAGAAGCTGCACGTTGGTGAGCGACTCAGCGGACGTTATCGATGTCGCCAAGCCGGGCAAAGCGGTGGCCATAGATCTTTGTTTTGTCAAGAATATTTATTGTCCGGCTCGGCTGCCACCGGGCTGCGCTGCCATTGAAAGAGCGCTGGTCATGATGACGCCGATCCCCTCCGTTCGTAGATAAGCTTCAAGCTTCCGGCAAAACGACGGGCATGCTGGCAGCTCTGTTCGTCTTTAAAAAGATCAAGCAGAGCGACGCCAAGCCCGCCAGATAAAGTGAGGTGGCCAAAGCGGTGATCGGCTCAAGAAGGTCGCGGAAAAATGACCAGTCTGTTCCGAATTCCGACACCAGATACCAGATACCCACCATGTACAAGAGGTGACTTGCAATCAATGAGCTAAAAGCAATTCGGCTGATGCGCAAACGAGCGGTGCCGGCGCAGATTCCGATGATGATCCAAAATGGGAAAAGCCCGTAGAACATCGCGTTGACGCTTCCGGTTTCCATCCACGGCGAAGATGCCAAAGTGATCAGCAGGCCGGAGTCGTGCCCCCGGGCAGCGACAATTTGTGGCGCAAGATAAAGGAGGGATGCCATGCCCACACCGACTGCCGCTGGAATCAGGACGGACCAGCGCCGGTGGTGGGATGGCGCTGCATAATTCAGCGGAATGCTGAAGGCGTTATTCGTCATGGCTCGCCTCATTCGGGCTGGACCGCGCATCGAAGGATCAGGGGTAGCGAACGCGAAGCCAGAAGAGAGCAAAAATTGGATAATTGCGGCGAGCTACCGGGTCCCGGGCTGCATAAGTCCAAGCCAGCCGACAATCAGCACGATCAAGATCGCCAGAGTCAGTTCCAGGCCCACATTGATGCGAAGCTGACGCTGCACCCCCTCGCTTTGACCGATGCGACGACGTAACAGCACGAGGTTTACCGCTCCGAGAAGCACGGCGCTGCCTGTCATCGCGATCTTGATAAGAAGCAGTCGTCCGTAAGAGGTGTTGAGGAAATTCGACCACGGCCCCAGCAGAAACAGGCTGTTTACGATTCCGCTTATCACGAGTAACGCCACAGCGGCCAGGCACATGGTCGAGAAACGGGCGACGAGATTGGGGACGTATAGTTGTCTGTCCTGCGACAGCATCTTTCTGGAAGACAGCAATATCACGAGCAACGGAAGCAATCCCGCTGGCCATGCGGCGCAATCCACAAGATGCACCACGTCCGCGCAAACGTGCAGCGCATAGGGCGAGCCTTCAGTTCCATGTCCCGCCCAAGCCAAGCTGCCCAACAGGACAGCGGCGGGCGGCAAAATCCACTTCGCATTTGCATTGAGCTTGCCGCGGCTGAACAGCATTGGAGCCGCGAAGACGCAGACAATTGCCCAAAATCCAAGGCGGATCTTCCAGAGCAATCCAAACTGCGTCGCTTGCCAGACGATTTTGACTGTAAGCCAGGGAAAGCTCTCGCCCGGCTCCCAGTCGCTCATGTTCAGCGATGCGAGGAGTAGCCAGGCCGCGCCTGAAATGAGTGTCAATAAAAGCGACAAGCCGATCATTGCCCGGGCGTGGCGGCGCCAGCGATCTTCAATTATCGCCGGTGGGGTCCCACCGCGCGGCTTGATAATCCAAAGCTCAAAGATGCAGAAGCAAAGGATCAGCAGGCAGGCTCCAAAATGGATCGCCCGCGCGGCAACGAAACATCCGGTAATCAGCGATTGTTCGCTTGGCAGAGTGTTGGCCTCTATCGTTTAACGGTGAATTTGAAATCGCCGTGGGTCCTGTGCGTGTCGGTAGAAACGACATGCCA
>JANWHF010000095.1 GCA_025450555.1 Tepidisphaeraceae bacterium
CGCCGAAGGAAGACATCTGCTACGCGACGACCAACCGGCAGAATGCCGTCTCGCAGCTCAGCCCGGACAGCGATCTGGTGCTGGTGATCGGGAGCAAGAACAGCTCCAACTCCCTGCGACTGGTCGAAACCGCGCACGAATTGGGCAAGCCCGCCTACCTGATCGATGATGAATCGGAGCTGGATCCGGCCTGGTTCAAAGGTGTCAAGACGGTCATGATTACCGCCGGGGCATCGGCGCCGGAGCACCTGGTCAAGGCGCTGACCGATCGGCTCCAGCGCGACTACAGCGGAGAGACCGAACTGCGGACGGTGGTTGAAGAGGATATCGCCTTCGAACGGCCCAAGTCCCTGCGCAGCCTGGCGGTCATCTCGTAAACCTGCACGTTACCCGGCATATTTTGTCTAATTTTCGCCTTGGACGCTGAATCCCCTCTGTCGTCAAATGATTTTCTGCTTGCCATCGATCGCCTCCGGCGACGATGATGGGAGCCAAAGCAAGTCCTGGCGGGAGCATCCGCGATGGCGCGGGGGCCGCATCTGGGGACATTCTTTTCATTCGCCCATTTTCACAGGGCTGGAGGATTCGATGCGTTATCTGATTGCGCTGCTGGCGATGGTTGGAATTCTCACTTTCACTTCGTTCGTTCATGCCGCTCCGGATGCAAATTTTAAGCGGGCATCAAAAACCGGCGTGCTCGAAAAGGTGGACGGCAAGAACATCATCTATAAGGGCGGCGCCAAGGGCACCGGCAAGGAGTGGCTCCTGGTCACTGATGATAAGACCAAGATCACACTCGACGGTAAAGAAGCCAAGCTTGACGATCTCAAGGAGGGCCAGTCGCTCAAGCTGACGATCTCCAGCGAAGGCGTACTGACGAAGATCGACGCGACTTCGCCCAAGCCCAAGAGCAAGTCATAAGGATTGCCGACAGTCTCAATATGCCGAGGTTGGCCGCGACGCGGCAGCGGAGCGCTTCTCCAAGTGCTGTGGGAAAGCAGTCCGCTGCGTGTCGCGGCTAATCCGGCGCGTTTGTTCGCACTTCGCCCATCGACTCCATCCGTGGCATCTTCTCTCATTGCCACTGCTTGAGGCCATCCACGAGCGCCAGCATCTGAGTGCGTTTCTTCTCAAACAGTGCAAAGAAGGTGATGATTCCGCCGCCCAGAAGGATGCCGGCGACGTACCAGATCCAGGTCCAGTGAAGTTGTGCAGACGCGTAGTAGATCATTGTGAAGATCGAAAGAGTCAGGAAGATTGTCCCCAGGTACAGGAAGGGGCGGATGCGCAGGGCGATGCCAACCATCACACCCGCCACCGACAACCCGGCCAGCACGAGAGGCAGCCACGGCGCGACGGCAACGCCGTTAAGGAAAACGTCGGCAGTAGAAGAAACGTAAGCCGCCAGCAGGCACAGATATCGCACGGCCCGCAACTGATCGGCAGAGAGGCGCGTCTGGTAGATTTGGCTTGCGACAAGCACCGAGAGGGCGATCGGAATCACCCAAAGCTGCGGATGCTCAAAGAAGCCCAGACCGGCCGACTGAGATAAGACTCGCCACAATGCGCCATTGCCGGCCAAACCAGCCATCACGGCAAAACCGAATGATCGGCGCACCGCCGCAACCACGCTGTAGAACAGGCATGTAACCAGCAGCAATGTTTGCAGATTGACTGAGGACGGCATCAGCCAGAAGCCCAGCATCGGCAGCAGCGGGAGGAAGATTCCCGTCCGCTCGATCGGCTCGGCAATCACGTCTTGCCCCGATCGCGCCAGCAATTGACCGGCTCCCAGCCCCGCAAAGGCAATCGCCATTACCACCAGCGGCCAGCATGCCGCCAAGATTCCGCCGAAGAGGTACGGCGCGGTCAGCCGCAGATGAATGAACGTAATGCCCACCAACGCTTCGGCGGCGTAAACGCAACCTGATCGCCAGGTGCTCGCTATTTCCTTGCCATGGATTGCGACCATCAGACAGACAACGCTGCCGAGCAGAATGACAAAGGCAAAGGCCCAGATCGCCAGCGGATGCATCATCACGCGCCCGCCCGTGAGCAGCCCCGAGATCTCGATCGCGAGCGTGCCGAGCATGATGACGATGTCCAGGCCAATGATGGTCTGGAAAGTATCGACCATCGCCCTTTTCCAGGCGGACTGTTCATCAGCAGAATGTAGGAACCACCCGTAGACTGCTTCGATTGCGCACACTGCGCAGAATGCGGACACACTGCGCTCGGCCAGCGTCGCAGAACCCGGTGAGAAGGGTGCCCACGAGATGGCAACTACCGCCGCTGCGCCGAATAAAAGGGTAGCGATGCGAGCGATGCTGTTTCCCAGTTGATGTGCGAGTAAGCCGAGCGAAATTGCCTGGCCCATTAGGGCGACGGCGGCGAGCCATCGCGCCGAGCCGTCTGCCATATTGAGCTCCGCATAAAACGCGAGAATTGCAACGATGACCAATACGCACGTCTGAGCGGCGGGCAGCCACGCAATGGAAAGCGATCGCCCTTCGACAGGAATACCGAGTGCCTTTGCAACGCCCCCGAGGTGTCGAGAAATCCGCAAGGCACCGGCAACAGCCAGCGAAAACGCGGCAAGGTCGATGCAGGCGTGCCAGACAAGCCAGTCGGAATTCACGTTCAGCGATTCGAGGCCAATGAACACCGCTGCGAGCCCAAGGATATAAAGACCGACGATCGGCCGGCGGGATCGTGGATCCCAAAGCGAAGCGGCGGTTGCCATTCCTGCTGCCAACAGCGCGCCATAAATCGTCAGCAGATCGCTTTGCGACCCGACAAATAGCTGTAAGACCGGTCCGGCAAATGCTGCAAACAATGCGATGAGCACAATTGCAGCCCAAGTCGCGACGCGATAGGCCGGCAGCCGACTGGCCAGCTTCTCTGGCCCGCGGCGGAAGAGCTGAAGTTCCAGAACCAGCCAGGCCATCGCCGGGAACGCGAGCGCGAAAACATTGATCGCAAAGAAGGCGGAACTTCCGCGATAGGTCGAGCTGAGCTTGAGCAGATAGAGCAAATTGGCCGCGACCACGATGGCCAAGTTCGCGCCGTACAGGACACGCGGCCTCCACGCCCAGCAGGCCAGCATCGTCCAGATCAATGCGACACTCATCACAAGTGCCGGCATCCACAGGGCGCCCGCAGGATCGAAGGCGGAGCCAGGAATTGCTGCTGCGATCACGAGTGCGCCGATCAGCAACACCCAGAGCTTGACGACACTCGCCTGGTTCTGACCGCCAAAGCGCACCGCGAGTCGGGAAAGGATGCGCTCATGTGCGTTGGGCGATGGTCGCTGATAGGCAAGAGGACCGTTTGCATGATCCGACTCAAACGCTTCGCCCAGAACAATTCCTTCGCTGAATCTCACCGAATACTGCCATGCTGCGATCAGCAAAGCCGCCATGAAGGCGACCGCTCCGGTTAGAAGCACATGGAATCCCTGCTGCCAGAGCACGTCGGCCATGAGAGCGGCCAGCACGTCGATCATCATTCCAGCAAGCACGATCGAGCGAACGCGCAATCGGTTGGGTGACGTCGATTTCCATAGAAGAAATGCGGAAAGACCGACGATTGTCGCCGCCCAGGCCCACGCATCGGATACGGCTGGCGATGCCCCGTGCCACATCCATAGCAAAAATGGAATAGACCACAGGAGAGGAAGAATCAGCAGGATGATCGCCGCAATGGCTTGTCCGCCGATGAACAGATTCGCATCCAGCAGCTCTCGCCGGCTCGAAATCCGCCGGCTACCCATCCACGCCAGCGCGAACGCGGCCATCATCGCTGCATTGGCTTGGACGAGTCGTACGATTTCTGCCGAAGCGATGGTGCCGGGCAGCGTGGCCAGCAATTGGTAGGTGGTCAGTGCGAAGCAGGCGGCGAGCGAGCCGCCGAAGATCATCGCCGGCTTTCGCGCTCGAAGGCCAAAGCCGATCAGGACAAAGCAGGCTGCCAGCAACGGAAGCGCTCGGGCTAAGTCTGGGCCTATCCAGGGTAAACCGGTCCGGGGCGATGCAAAGTTGAGTATTGCCGATCCAACGATTGCAACGGAAAGCAATGCGATCGGCGCGATTCCCATCCAGAGGAACAGTTGCCAAGACGCGTCGATGGTAATGGTTGCTGAATCGGCCCGCGGACGGCGCGAAGCGGCTAGCCAAATCGCAAATCCAAGCAGCAGGTAGGCCGCCAGGGACCACTGCATTGCCAGTGTGAACGTGGCAAAATCTGCAAATCGTGCCGCGAAGATCGGGCAGGCTGCCCAAGCGGCGAGCATCAGTGCATATTGCGCCACTCGATTGCGATGGATCAGGACATCCAGGGAAAGGACTGCGATCAGCACGCCTAGAAGGAGCCAGGAGACGATTGACGGACCTGAAGGTGCGACATGAGCCGATGCTGGCCAAAAAGCGCCAAAAAGCGCGATCGCAGCAACCGCAACACTTCCGGCCATGGAAGCAGCTCTGCTCGATTGAACGAGTGGCCGATTCCGATCGTTTTGATGAAGGAATAGTTGCCCCAGCGCGGCCAGCGATGTCCAAGCCAGCATGGCTGGCAGGAAAGGACCATGGCCGCTGGAATGGTTCATGAACCCTTGCACGAAGCCCGCAAGAGCCATCAGCCAGCCGATCCAGCTCGCGGCTTGCGAACGATTGCGCCAGGCAAAGCCGAACCCCAGGAGTGCATAGCCGACATACACCCACGTGGCGCCAAAGTGATCACCGGCAAGGCCAAAGCCTTCCTGATTGAGCAACAGCAGACTTAGTCCCGCAACCGGCAGGCAAAAGCCCAGGTAGATCTTTGAATCGGCTGCCCGTCCGAGACGGTCGAGCGCGATTGATCCCATTGCAATGATTCCAACCAGGATGGCCAACGCGACGCCGGCCCTCGGCACAAACAAGCTGACGAACTCATTGAGTTCATAGCTCGCCCACGGCACATGAGCCGACAGGTGATCAAATCCAATGAGGCAGGCAAAAGTCAGGCAGGCCAGCGCCAGCAAGTGTCCTTTCGGGATCTTCATTGCGAGAGCCAGCGCCGTGAAAATTGCAAATCCATAAAATGCGATCGGCAACGTCAAAGCCGCAATGGGCCAGCCGATGGCCATCGCGCCGATGATGCTAAAGATTCCAATGATGGCAGCGAAAGCCCCAGTCATTCGGTGCCGACCGAGGTTGCTGGCATGGGCGCGCCGCAAAACAAACAGGCCGATCAGCAAGGGCGAAATCCCTGCGAGCGCCATCAGCGGGGACGACCAGGTCAGCGCCCACTGAAGATGGCCGGTCGCCCAGATGAGTGATCCCAAAGCCAGAATCACGGCAAATGACAGCACGCCCAGGACCAGCAGCATGGCATCTGCCGCGGTGGCGTGAAGCGATTTCCATCGACGCCCGGCGGCGACCATCGCGGCGTTGCAAAGCGTGTAGATCAACACCGGTATCGCGCCGCACAAGAGAAGCAGGCCCGGCTGAAGATGGCGCGGAGCGATCGCGTGCGCAAAGAGCAAAAATGCCGACAATCCGCTGATTCCGGTGGTGAGAATTCCCGGCCATTGCGGCGCGATCACTTTTGCGCCTTTGAACGACAGCCAAGTGAAGAGTAACAGGGCAATGCCCTGAGCGAAGAAATCTATGAGACCCGCCGCATGAAGGCTGAAAGCGGAAAATGCCACAAAATTGAGTGGCACCAGAAGCGTCGCGATGAGCAGCACGCCTCGACTGGTCGTTGGAAGCTTCCAGCGATGCTCGCTGTACAAACCAATGCCAAAGATTGCCGCAGTGACCGCCGTGAAGAGCGAGAACTTGAACGCCGGCCGGCTTGCGATGTCGGCCCAGAAGCTGATGACCAGCGCGATCGAGCAGCCGACGATCAGCAGGCCGCCCAGTAACTCGCCCCAGCGAATGTTGCGTTCCTCCATGAATGAAGCCAGGACCGCGGAGAAAGTTCGCCGCTGGATCACCGGCATCGGCCGTTGAACAGCCGGCTCCGGTCGAATCGCTTGAGCGACAGCGGAATCGAGCCACGGCGCAGACGGTGGCAAACCGATCGTCGGCGCCGGCAGGGGCGCTAGCTCCAGAGAATCCGATAGTACCGGGGTCTTAAGATCGGCCGTGATCGGCTCGACCGGAATTGCCGGTAGCGGCGGGGGAGTTGCCTGGTGTGTCGCGGAAGTGGCGATCGACTTGACCGGCGTCAACGATCGCGCGCGGTGCATCTTCAAGGCTTCGAGAACGCGAAACAAAGTCGGCTTGTCGATAAGCCCCGCCACAGCCAGATCGTTTAAGGACTCTTCGACCGATTGAAACTGGCTGTGCTGCTGTTGCGATTGGGATTGAAAACGCGGAACCGTTCGAACCTTGTAGCCCAGCAGCGCCGCAATTCCCACCCACAGCAGATGTCCGAGGCCGATCATCGCAGCGAAGAGCACAAGAATGAGCAATAGAGCAGTCAGACTTGAATCCATGGCAGCCCGCCTTAAATGATACCTCTGCGTTCAATTGTCCCAAAGAAAA
>JANWHF010000096.1 GCA_025450555.1 Tepidisphaeraceae bacterium
CTGCGCGATGACGATTCGAAGATTGGGGAAATTCCGCGCGACTTCATCCAGCAAGTAGGGCCGGCCATATTCCAGCTTGCTTTGCTCGGTGAACTGGCCGCTGGGATGGAACAGCACCGGCATGCCGAGCATTTCCGCCTCGGAATAGACGCGCATCGCGCGGGAATCGGTCGGGTGGAAATCCTGATTGGCGGGCGAAACGGTGATGCCGCGAAGATGCAATTCTTCCCTGGCGGTCGCGACTTCCTGAGGGGCCGACTTTTCCGTCGGATCGATCCCGGCAAAGCCAATGAGCTTCTGCGGGAACCGATTCACATACTCGGCGACATACTGGTTTGGAATCTCAGCCTGGAGATATCGGCTCTTGAAGCCTAGAACGATCGTCTTGTCTACGGTCGTGCTTTGGGCCAGATGATGGTCGGCGTCCGCCGCGGGGACGGAGCGCCATTGCCCCTTTTGGCCGGTGATCCGCACAGGCCTGCGCCGGGGCGATCGCTGGGTGTTCCCCAGTTCGAGGTTTCCAAGCTGGTCAGGCGTCTGCCAGATGTGGGTGTGTACGTCAACAATCATAAAATCACTGTGCGTCTCGCGGCCGTACCGGTATCGGCCTGTTACGAAAGCGGCCAAGGGTGTTTACCCCTTGCGCGTCGTCCCTTGACTACCTGGTCGCGATCCGTCAGAAGCGGCCTGTAGTTTAGGGATTTTACGGCTCAGGTCAAAGTCTCCCGCCGCTTACGGCCCCAAGGCGCTACAAATGATTATCGGACAAATGCCGGAGCCTGCCTTAATTCGTGTTAAATTATGGCAAATCAGTGGGTTATGGAGTGATCGATCGCCCGTCGATTGGAGAAACCCCTTTTTAAGGAAACGCCTACTTTTTGTCTTTCTTGCGGCGGCGCAGTTCGGCATCGATGAAGGCGTCCAGTTCCCCCCGGTCCAGAACTGCCTCCACATTGCTGGTTTCGACGCCTGTCCGTATATCTTTCACGCGTCGATCGTCCAGCACGTAATTGCGGATCTGGCTGCCGAATGAAACCGCCTTGGGGTCGCCGACCACTTGGCGAAGTTCTTCGTCGCGCTTGGCTTGTTCCAATGCTTCGATCTTGCTCGACAGGATGTTGATCGCGAGCCGCTTGTTTTGTTGCTGGCTGCGCTCGACCGAGCAGGTGACGGTAATTCCTGTAGGGATATGGGTGATTCTCACCGCCGTCGCGACTTTGTTGACGTTCTGCCCACCCGGCCCACTGGCGCGCACGAACGCCATAATATCCAGATCGGTTTCGGGGATTTCGGTATCGGTGTCGGCTTCATCAAACTCCGGCACCACCATGACCGACGCGAAGCTCGTCTGCCTCTTGTTCTGAGCATTGAACGGGCTTGGCCGAACCAACCGATGCACTCCCGCCTCGGCTCGCAGATAGCCAAATGTGTAGGCCCCTTTGACGTGCAGGGTCACGCTTTTGATTCCCGCCTGCTCACCCCATTGCCGATCGATTTCTGAAATGTCCCAGCCCCGGCGCTCGAAGAAATAGAGGTACATCCGCAGCAGCATCTCCGCCCAATCCTGCGCCTCGGTGCCGCCGGCTCCGGCTTGGATGGTGAAAAAGCAATTGCGGGCGTCATTGGGCCCATCGAGAAGCGCTTGAAGCTCGACGCGCTCGCCCTGTCTTTCGAGGTCGGCCACCATCTTGTCGGCTTCGGCCAACGTCTCGGCGTCGCCCGCTTCTTCGCCCAGCTCATACAGCGCGCGGGCATCATCGACGGCTTTCAGCAGCCCTTCGACAGGATCGATCTGCGATTTGAGGCTTTTTAGTTCAGAGACAGTGGACTTGGCCGCCTCGGGTTTGTCCCAGAAGCCTTCCTCACCCATTTTAGTTTCGAGTTCCTTGCGGCGGGCCTGCTTTGCCGGCAAGTCAAAGAGAGTCCCGGATCGCAATGATCCGGGCCGAGAGGGTTTCGATGGCGGACGAAAGGTTTTCGTGAATCATCCCGCGCAACTTAACAGAAACGTCTGGCGTGTGAAAGTAGCGATGCTTTTCCGGCGTCAAGTCAATTTCTACCGAATCACAACATCCAGATTTTCTTGCCGGAACTGCACTATTCCCCTGTTTTTAACACCTGTCCCATAAGAAGTCCCGTTGCCGACTCGCATCCCCGTTGGTCCTTGCGCCCATAACTTTTGCGCGTTTTTGCGATCTAAAGTGACCCCTTAAACGGCGACGATGACAGCCATGAATCGCGGATCAAGCGTTCTTGTGACGCCTGCGCCGCGGCCAGGACATGTGGGAAAGGAGGACTGATGCCAGTGGGAACGCCCCGGTGAGTTCGGGCTTAGCGTTCCACAGGCTGCCGGTGGTCGAGCCCCTGACCATCCGGAAGAGCCTTTCAATGGAATGAGGGGTTCGCAGGACCTTTTGGTCCATGGCGGCAGACATGTGTTCTGCCCCCAACAGTAAACGGGATCGCGACTCCGCAGAAGCCGCCAATCCCTGTCACGGAGAGACACAGGTATGAGCACTATAAACACCAACGTCAACTCGCTGATCGCGCAGCGCTCGTTGCAGCAGAACACGAATTCGCTGAACACCAGCCTGCAGCGCCTCAGCACCGGTTTGAGGATCAACAAGGGTGCCGATGATCCGGCAGGCCTCATTGCCAGCGAGGGCTTCAAGGCCCAGGAAACCGGCATCAACCAGGCCATCAATAACGCCAACCAGGCGACCAACGTCATCGGTACCGCCGAAGGTGGCTTGAACGAAGTCAGCAACCTGCTGAACCAGCTCGACGGGCTGGTCAATCAGTCGGCCAACACCGGCGCCCTCAGCTCCGACCAAGTCGCGGCTAACCAGCTTCAGGTTGACTCGATCCTGAGCACCATCAACCGCGTTGCCGGCACCACCAGCTTCGGTGGCAAGCACCTTCTAAACGGCAACCTCGACTACACCAACAGCAGCGTGGCCACCAGCGCCTTCTCGGCTCTGCAGGTCAACGCCGCCAACCTGCCCAACAACGCCACCGAGAAGGTTGTGGTGCAGGTCACCAACAGCGCTACGCAGGGCGTGGTCTCCTACACCGGCACCCTTGCTGCCGGTAAAGACTACGCTGGCGCCAGCGCCATCACCCTCCAAGTTGCCGGCACGACCGGCACCGAGCAGCTTAGCTTTGCAGGCAGCTCGACGCTTTCGTCCATCGTCGCGGCCGTCAACGCGGTCAAGACCGCAACCGGCGTGACCGCTTCGACCAACGGCACTAATCTGTCGTTCATCTCCAGCAACTATGGCTCGAGCAACTACGTGAGCGTTACTGCTCTTAGCGGTACCTTCGC
This sequence comes from Tepidisphaeraceae bacterium, assembly GCA_025450555.1. GTDB lineage: Bacteria > Planctomycetota > Phycisphaerae > Tepidisphaerales > Tepidisphaeraceae > JANWHF01. The sequence goes on from JANWHF010000096.1 coordinate 3,326, forward strand.
CATCACGGGTGGTACGGGTGGAAAGGCCTTTGGCAAGGACGCGGTCGTCAAGGTCAACGGTGCCACGGCCCAAGCCAGCGGCCTGAACGTCACCTATCGCGACAACAACCTCGACGTCAATCTTACGCTCTCGAGCGGCCTCAATGGCGGCAAGACCAAGACCTTCGGGATCACGGGCGGCGGAGCCACCTTCTCGCTGGGTGCCACTGTCAACGAAACTGACAAGGCCAGCATCGGCATTCAGTCGGTCTCGACCGGCAGCCTTGGTAACTCGGGCATCGGCTTCCTCAACTCGCTGGGTAGCGGCGGAGCCAATTCTCTCAGCGCCGCCGATCTGACCGGTGCTCAGAACATCGTCAGCAATGCCATTACTCAGGTTGCCAGCCTTCGCGGCCGCCTGGGCGCCTTCCAGACCTTCACGCTCGGTTCCACGATCAGCAGCTTGAACGTGGCCTATGAGAACGTCTCGTCTTCGGAAAGCGCGATTGCGGACACCAACTTTGCCGCTGAAACGGCAAACCTGACCCGCGCCCAGATCCTTCAGCAGTCGGCATCGACCGTGCTGTCGCAGGCCAATGCGTCTCCCAAGATCGCGTTGTCCCTGCTTCAGAACGCTTAATTGAGCTGAACCCTTAGCGGGCCGGAAGGCGGAGTTGCCTTTCGAAACTTTCCCACAAGTCCAAAGCACCCCCGGACCCAAAGTCCGGGGGTGCTTCTTCTCGTGAAAATAGGCTCAAAGATCGCAAAAAAATCTGATCCTCGCGCGATCTTTTGGCTCACACGGTGCGTATCATTGTCGTGATGGTTAGAGGGCCTGATGGCCCCGATCATCCGCGAAACAACGCGGCGGCGGCGAAGTGACTTTCGACGCCACCGTTACAAGCCTCCTTCCCTGGGCGACGTGGTGTGCCGAGAGCACCACGCCGCCTTTTTTATTGCGCATTTGCGCTCGCACATGTCACTCGCCTGCGCGAAGCCGCAAGCGGCGACCCATTGGATCGCGCCCATCTATCGCTGATTGTGCGCCGCGCGCTTCACCGATATGCTTGCGCCCCCAAGAACCACTCCGGAGCACGCAGCCTTATGATTGAGAAGATTTTCAAAGCCTATGACGTCCGCGCCACCTATCCCAGCCCGCTAAACGAAGAGATGGCCTGGAAGGTGGGCCACGCCACCGCGCAATATCTCAAGCGAAGCCGTCAGAGCGTGGCATCCGACCAGAAGGTGCAGCGCGAAGACACGATGGTTGTGGGGCACGACATGCGTCCCAGTTCTCCCGAGCTGTCTCGCGCGCTCATCGATGGAATTCGCTCGGTCGGGATGAACGTCATCGACATCGGAATGATCGACACGTCGATGATCTACTTTGCCATCAATCACCTGGACACGGTGGGCGGCATTCAGACCACCGCCTCGCACAATCCGATCCAATACAACGGGTTCAAGATCAGCGGCCCCAAGGCCAAGCCGATCGGCGCTGCCAGCGGGCTTGATGACATCAAGCGCATCGCCACCACGCTTCGCGTCGGACAGACCGGCTTGAAGGGAACCATTTCGGAAATGGATCTCTGGAAGGAATACCGCGAGCACGTGCTCAAGTTCATGAACCTTCGCCGGAAGATCAAAGTCGTCATCGATGCAAGCAATGGGATGGCGGGCAAAATGGTGCCGGCCATTTTCGGCGGCGTGCGCAATCTCGAGATCGTGCCGGTGCTTTTTGAGATCACCGGCCAGTTCGTTCACGATCCCAATCCGCTGGTCGAGCAGAACCTTCAGATGCTCAAGGACAAGATGGCCCAGGTGAAGCCGGACCTTGGCGTCTGCTTCGACGGCGATGCCGACCGCTGCATGTTCGTCGATGAAAATGGCAAGATGATCGGCTGCGACCTGATCACCGCCGTTCTCGCGCGCGATTTTCTCAAAGCGCCGGAGAACCAGGGCTCGACGATCGTCTACGACCTGCGCTCCAGCCACGTGGTGGCCGATGAAGTGCGCGCAGCAGGCGGCGTCCCGCGCCGCGAGCGGGTGGGGCATGCCTTCATCAAGAAAACCATGGCCGAAACCAAAGCCGTCTTCGGCGGCGAGCTGTCGGGCCATTTCTATTTCCGCGACAACTTCTTTGCCGACTCCGGCCCGATCGCCTTCGCTAGATTGTTATCCGTCCTCTCTGCGCAGTCCGGCCCCCTGAGCCAGTTGATCGCTCCGCTTTATCGCTATTCCCAGAGCGGGGAAATCAATTTTCAGGTCGAAGACAAGGACGGCAAAATCCGCGAGCTGGCCGACACCTACAAGAAAGCACAGATCGATTACCTCGATGGAGTCACCATCGACAATGGCACCTGGTGGTTCAATGTCCGAAAGAGCAACACTGAGCCACTGCTGAGACTGAACCTTGAAGCTGAATCGCCACAGATGCTGGAAGAAAAGCTCAAAGAGCTGAAGCGCATTTTGGGCGAGCCAGTGCATGGGCATTAAGCGGCATCGGCGTTACTCGCTGAAAGGTCTTCGTCGGCCGGCGAGGGTGTCCTGAATGTCCGATTTGATTCGGGCGAGGCTGTCTTTGTCGTTGGCTGCGAGTTTCAGATTCGGGTCGCTCTGGGCAGCGTCGATAAGCTTCGTCGCATCGGCCAAGGCCAGGCGATTGATTGGCCTGTCCTGGTTGGCGCCGCCGGCGGTGGCCAGTTCATCGGCGCGATTTCGGATGGCGGCGCTGAGCCCGCGGAAAGCGCTCTCATTTCTAGCCGATTCCTCCCGCGCGAAACGAACTGCCTGGTCATATTCCTTAGCATCAAGCAGGGCCTTCATCAGCTGATTGACCAGTGTCAGCGTGACCTGATTCGGCTGGATCAGCGCGCCCGGCGGCTCGTAGTGATCGAGTGCCTGGCGAAACAGAACTGCGGCTCGCTGGGGGTTCTTCAGGTCCATGTACGTCTTACCAGCAGTCTGCTGGTAGCTGGCAAGATTGTCCAGCAGATCTTTGCGCTTCTGCGAGTCTGTTGCGTTTTGTGCATCCAGTTGGAGCTTATTCATGATCGCCTCCAGCACAACGATCTGGCGGTCGGGCTGGTTCTGGAGCTGATCGACCCAGTATTGCAGGGCGCTTGCGCTTTGAGCAGTGCGGAGCGATTGCTGAAACACGTCCCAGGCCTTGGCGCGCACGTTCTTCTCCAGTTCGTTGGCCACGGTGGACTCGTCATAGATGGCCCGGGCAACGCTTTCAAAATTCCCGATTTCGCCCAGGCCTTCGATAGCCGCGATACGCACTTGCGGAGAACCTTCGTTTGAGAGCTTCTGAGCCATCTGGTAGGCCCAATTGGGATCATGCAGTTCGCCCATTGCATGAAAGGCAGCGATACGCAGTTCAGGGTGCGGATCGCTCAGCAAGGGCAGATATTTGCTGGCATAACTCGCTTCGCTCAGTGGCCCCATTGCCTGTACATAGATCGCCTGCAGCTGCACGCCATCCGGACGATTGGAATTGGCCGCACGCTGAGCGGCAATCCACAATTGGCCGGCGCCCTGGGCGCGCATGTCCGCATCATCGGCTGCAATTAAATCCAGCGCATCGGCCACCTTCGACGCCACTGCCAGCGCGATCGCCGGGGAGTTGAGCCTTTGTTCCAGAAAACCGACGGCTCGCTTGTCGTGCAATTGGCCGATCGATGCGACCAGCACCTGCTCAACCGCCGGGTCGGGTTCCTGGGCGGCTTGCGTGATCAAAACCGGCAGCGCGCCTTCAATATTGAGCTTGGCGAGCGTCTCGGCGGCGCGCTGGCGAACGGTGGGATCGCTGTCGCCGACGAGTTCTTTGATTTTTGCATGGGCTTCAATGGTCGGATAGGTCTGGCCCCCGAGGAAGGCATTGTTCACCAGATCGATGCCGTTGGCGCGTAGAGTCGGATCGCCGCTGTTGAGGTATTGCAAGATCAGCGATTTGACGGCTGCTTCATCTTTTCGCTGCTGGGCGTCGGCATAGAGCTTGTCGAGAATCGCCTTGAGGGCGGCTTCGGTGCCGTTTGTGGATCGAAGTTGCGATTCCTGGTGAGCCGAGCGGCTCTGAAGAACCTGTTCGCGCCAGGCGATGTCATTGAGGCCTTGCCGTTGGGCGCTCCATTGCCGCCAGCCCGGGTAGTTGTGATTCAGATCGGCCCGGCCGGTCATCTGAATGAGCGCATCATTGGCGGCCAAGCCGACCGCAGATCGCGGGTCATTTAGCAACCCCACCAGCGTATTGGCGACGGTTTGATTGACCACATTGCCCAGGGCGCGAATGGCCGAGTCGCGGATTGCCGCCGGAAGCGCCGAATCCTGCGCGGTGGCCAGGAGCGTCTGCTGAGCCCGGAGATTGCCGGTGGCGGCAAATCGACCAAGGGCAGCCGCAGCGCCCTCGGCAACCGTCCGATTGCCCATCAGGCTCGCCATCCGCTCTTCAAAGCGGGGCTCCGGATCGGGCGCATCGGCCAGCGCGCGGGCGATGGAAAGCTTTGCCGGATCCATCGCATTTCCCGGTTCGGTCAATACCTGCGTGAGAATCGCGTCGGCATCTGAAGTGTGGCGCGAAACCAATCGCCTCGCGGCTTCATCGCGGATGGTCGTGGTGGAATTGGCGCTGGTGAGTTCGGCTCTGAGATGATCAAGATTTTCTTGAACGAGCTGACCGGCTGGAGGCAAAGTCGAATCGGCGGTATAGGCGCGGGGCGCGATGGCCAGCAGAATTGCCGCCACCATCATGCTGACCCACCGGACTTTCGCCACCGTCGAACCCCGACTTTCCATCACCCCGTCGCGCCGCTGAATTTTCGTCTGCTCCGACGATTGATGCGCCGCCATGCTCCGCCTTTGCATTCATCGTCGCGGGGGCCAAACTTACCGTATTCTACGCCTGCGCAAAAGCACTTGAGCGCGACGACACAGGGAAGGTTTGCATCGGTCGTGCGAGATGGAACGGCTCGACGCGCCCGCGAGCTAATCCAACGTCCTGTAAACTCCCGCCGGGCACCCCAGCAAAATCATAAAAAACATTCGCCGGAATGGGTGCAGTGGACTTGCCAACGAATTGGCCCGACGTGTAAATTGGACGCGTCAACGGGACAATTTTCGCGTCGACTGACCTTGAAGCGATCGCCATGAATCAATGGGACGACGCAGAGCGACGGGTGGAACGGGCGCAGGAGCTGTTCGAACAGCGGCGCTGGGCGGAGGCTCTGGAGGAACTCCGCGCCGCCACCTCCATCAACCCCTATAACGGCGGGTGGTTCTTCAACATCGGCCTCACGCTCGATGAAATGGAGCGCTACGACGAGGCCATCGAAGCCTATCGCCGGTCGATCGACATCGACTCGAATGATCTTCAGGCCCTTCAGCATCTGGGCATCGATCTGCACCGCATCGGCAATCTTTCCGAAGCCTTAAGCACCTTCGAAAAGATGGAATCGATCGACTCCTCGCATGAGTCGTCCTATTGCCATCGAATCATCACCTACAGCGATCTGGGAGAGCATGAGAAGGCCGAGGAGATGTTCTACCTCGCCCGGCTCTATAAAGAACATTGCCCGCACTGCTATTACAATATGGGCTGTAGCCTGCGCGATCGCGGCCAGTTCGACAAAGCGATCTACTGCTGGCAGAAAGTGCTGGATCTGGACGAGAATTATCCCGAAGTCCAGATCCGAATTGCCGAGGCCTATTGGGGCAAGGGCGAACTGGAAGCCGGCCGCCAGCATTATGTGATCGGCCTGCGACAGGATCCCGGCAACACCGACACGCTGCTCGATCTCGGCGATCTTCTGAGCGAAATGGGGCGCATCGACGACGCCGGCGAGAAATACCGCCAGGCGATCGAACTGGCCCCCGATGAGCCGGCCCCGCATTTCTGCCACGGGCAATGGCTGCTTCGCCTCGAGCGCAACGCCGAGGCGGCCGACGCCTTCGCCCGCGTGCTCCATCTCGATCCCACTTATCCCGGCGCGCATCTTCGGCTCGGCGAGCTCTATTATCGCCAGCGCGA
>JANWHF010000097.1 GCA_025450555.1 Tepidisphaeraceae bacterium
CCGCCCGCTGAAGCATGCTGATCGAATCGATCAGTGGATTGAACAGATAAACCAGCGTGAGCTTGGCGTAGTCGTCGTAAAACAGCGTGCGATTGGCGGCGGTGTCGCGTGCGGTGCCGCAGGAATGCAACTTCTCCAGCAGCGGCAGCACGCGGCACAGCATCCGCACCGATACATCCTGGTCCCGCAGCTCCATGCATACAATCATGCGCCGCAAAAAATGAAAGCGCAATACGACATCGCGCCGCGGTGGCGCGACGTTGCGCCGCACTCGGCCATCGCGCCGCACTTATTTGCAGGCGCGAATGGCGTGCCGAACGGCAGTGGCAAAATGATGCATTTTGATGCATGGCTCTGGCGCAACCCTCAATAGGACGCTGATTTCGAGGGTCTTGCAAGTTGAAGAATGCATCACCGATGCATCAAAGAGCGGAGATGTGATGCATTGATGTTGCAAGCGAAGGTCCGCCGATCTCGTGACGGGGCCGCCGCAAGAATTTACAGCTATGGCCGGGCGGAGTGCGTTGGAGTAGCTTAGGAACGTGGTCGACACTTCAGCCAACCGGGAGCGATGGGGATGGGGATTGCTTTGGGTGATCCTGGCGGTTGTGCTGGCGTTGCATGTGGGTTGGGCGGTAACACGGCCGGTCAGCGATGAGGAGCTGCAGGGGCTTCCGGACCAACTTGAGTATCTGCAACTGGCGCGGAACCTCGTTTCGGGCAATGGCTATTCATTTATCGATGCACGGTTGGGGGCTAAGGTTCTGGCATTTCGGACGCCGGGGTATCCACTTTTCCTGGCTGCGTGCCGAGCCAACGTACGTGCGATCCAGGTCGTGCAGGCGGTGATCGCGACGAGCATGGTTTTGGCGATCTTCCTGCTCGCTCAGTTGTTGAGCCGGCCGATTGATCGCGGAGGAGGAGGCGCGCGTGTCGGGGCTTCCGAAGCGCGCCGCATGGGCTGGATTGCCGCCGTTTTAGTGGGCTTCAGTCCGATCTTAATTTACTTCGGCGGGCTGATTCTTTCGGAGACGCTGTTTGCCGCCATGTTGTTGTGGGGCATGGTGTTGCTGATTGTCGGATATGGATCGACGTCGGGCCGCGCGCGGGTGATTCCGTGGCTCGGCGGGGGGATTCTGCTGGCCCTGTCCACACTGGTCCGACCTTCAGGAATTGGCTTAGCCGTGCTGCTAGGCTTCGCCGCGGCGTTCGTGAACAGGCCGGGGCGGGGGGCGTATCAGGAAGGCAGCTCGAGCATGCGCCTTCGATGGCCACTGCCGATCGGGGCGACGATGTTAGCCCTGACGATACTGGCGCTCTTGCCTTGGGCGATCAGAAATCGTGGGTTGCTCCATTCATGGGTCTGGTTGGATACTAATGCCGGTTACACGTTTTACGACGGCTATAATCCAGACGCCACCGGAGCAAGCGATCAGAAGTTTGTGAAGTACATGCCGCAGTTGCGGCAGATGGATGAGCTGAACCGATCAAAATATCTGCGAGATCTTGCTATCGATTATGCCCGCGCTCATCCGCGCCACGTGCTGGAATTGGCCGCGGCCAAGTTTGTGCGGACCTGGTCGCCGATGCCGCTCAGCGAGCAGTTTTCGCAACGGAAATACCAGTTGGTCGGCCTGCTCTATTCGCTGCCGTTTGATCTGCTGGTGTTATGGGGCCTTGCGACCGGAAATCTGAGTCGATCGGCCAAAGTGTATGTGCTGCTCCCGGCGATATATTTATCGGTAATACACATGTTGACCGTCGGCTCGTTGCGCTACCGTCTGCCGGCCGAAGCGCCGCTGGCGATTTTGGCCGCAAGTGCTTTGGCGCAAATGAATAGCGGCCGTCGGTCGAATGCCGCGTTTGAGGTTGCAGATTGAGCCGCGCAGTGCAAGTCGAGTGGTGGGCAAACCGAAGCCGCACCACGGTTTGACCGTCGTTCCATGACCCGATTTACCGTCAGCGTTAATCGATGCTTCGACCGCCCCTGGCGGAGTGGGCATCCCTTTCGCCCGCGATGCGGCAAGTTCCGCCGCGCGGCGATGCTCGTGCTGCTGGTCATCTTTGCCTTGATCATCGGCGGCTACAACTACCTGACCGATGCCCACCGCGTTCGAAAAATGGCCGAGGATTACCTTTCGGAAATTGTCGGCGGCAAGGTTGAGGTTCAGTCGGCGACGCTTTCGATTTTCGAAGGTTTGCGAGTCGATGGCGTCAAGGTTTTCGTCGATCGGTACGGAGATGAAGCGCCCGATTCGCTGATCTTTTCGGCGCAGTCCTTCGTGCTCAAATATGATCCGCGCACTTTACTGGCGGGGCAGATCGACGCGAGTCAGATTATCGCACAGAAGCCGCACGTTTATCTCACCGAGGATCTGGATCACCCCGGCGAATGGAATTTTCATCGTTTGGGGCGAGGCCATCCCGATCGCGCGACGTCACGTTCCGATTCGGAAGGCCGGCCCATTCCGCTGCCGGAAGTGCTGCTGAGAAACGCGAAGATTGAAGTGGGCGCGCTGCATGATGGCCAGGTGAAGACGGTCAGCTACATGGCCATCGACGGACAACTGACGCCGACCCCTGTTCCCAATCATTTCCGCTTTGAAATGCAGGGCTGGGGCAAGCAGGGGCGCGGCCCATATGCGACCGGCATCGTCTCGCTCAACACCAAAGACCTGCAGACGGCCGAGCTGCATGATTTCGACTTCAGCCGGGATCTGCGTTCGATGCTGCCCAATGAAGCGCGCGAATGGTGGGAGCGCCACGCACTAGGCGGCCAAATCGAAAAATTGAAAGTGATGTATCAGGCCGGGCGGAAGGGCCAGCGGCCGAAATTCAACGTCGACATGACCCTGGGCGGCGTGACCATCAGCGTGCCGCCCGAAGACTGGATGGCCGGTGAAGAAGTCCGCCAGCTTCGGCAGAAACGCCAGGCGGTCGATCTGATGCAGGGCATGTACAGTGCCGCCGGCCTCGAGCCACGCAACGAATCGAGCGCGACGGTCAGCTCGCCCACGACGAATCTCGCACTGACCGGAACGCGCCAGGCGCTGGACATGATTTCCGATGCCATCGCTCCGCCGCCGGTTCGGCTCGAAGACGGGCATGGCCATTTCCTGTTCACCGAACAGGGCATCCTGCTGCAAAGCGTCACCGGCAAGGTCGAAAACAACCTGTTCGAAATCAACGGCCACATCGACGGCTACAACCCCGATGCGCCGGCTTCGCTTTCCATCACGTCGCTGCCGGGCAAGGATATTTACATTCCACCCAATCCGCGCTGGGCCAATTCGCTGCCGGCTTTCATTCGCAACATCTACCAGGACATTCGGCCGACCGGTCATTGCAATCTGGACCTTCACATCGATCGCCCGCGTTCCGGCATCGCTCCGATTGTTTCCGGCAAGGTGGACATCACCAACGGCGAATTCTGCTATCGCCAATTTGCTTATCCGGTTCGGGAAGCCAGCGGCACCATCGCGTTTGGACCTGATCCCGCACGAAACAATGGCTTTTTCGTGAGGATCATCGACTTCAAAGGGCGCGGAAAACCGGGAGGGCCGAATGAAAACATGTTCGTGCGAGCCAATGGAGAGATCGGCCCGCTGGGCCCCCGCGATCCGCAAGTGAAAGTGATTGTGTCGGGCAAGGGCATCTGCTCTGAGCCGGCCCTCGTGGCCGCTTATCCCTGGGAAATCCGCGATGCCCTCTCGATTTTCGACGCCGACAAGAAAGGGTTGTTTCCGCAGTATCGCGGCAACTTCGAGCTGACGCTGATCCATCATGCCGAGACCGGTAAATGGACCTTTGACACCGATGTCGATCTGCTGGATGCCAGCGGCAAGGTCGTCGGCTTTCCTTATCCGCTCAGTGGAGTTAGTGGCAAATTGCAGGTTCGCGATGGATATGTGGATATCCTCAATGCCACCATGCATCGCGGCGATGGCGCGAGCATGAACGTCTACGGGCGGGTCTGCTGGGGCGAAGGGCACGACACCGGCTTCAAGCTGCGCAAAGATGAGCCGGTGCATGACCCGCTGCGCGTCTTGACGCACAACGCGATTTCAGAGTCATCGACCAAAATCGATCTGCACGTCTTCGTGAACAACCTGCCGATCGACAGCCGGCTTGTGGACGCGATTCCGCCGGAGCATGCGGTGTGGATCAAGAGGCTCGGCCTTGGCGGAAAGCTGGATGTCGAAGGCCGAATCACCCAGGGAATTTCGCCCCAGGGTGCGATGGTGGGCCCCGCGAACATCGGTTTTCCCAGTGTCGATCCGCGGCCCGTTGATGCCGATCCCGATCGAATCAATTTTGATCTGGGCATCGCATTGAACCACGGCACCTTCTGGCCGGCCGATGGGACATTTAGCGTGGCCGAGGTGAATGGCCGGATGCGGCTGTGGCGCGACGGCATGGAGCTTTATTCGATGGAGGGTCGGCGCGACAAATCGATCTTGGCGGCCGACGGTTCGGTCCAATGGGCGGATGGCTCGCCGCGCATGATGATTCATGCGACCGGCAAAGACCTGATGCTGGATGCCTCGCTCTATTCGATGCTGCCGGCCGACGCGCGCGGCGCATGGGATCAGGTGCAGCCGCACGGCGCGGTCGATGCTGAGCTGACATGGGGCGGCAGGGTGGATGAGTCGTCGGCCGGATACAAATCGGCACCGGCCGGCCAGCGCGCCAGCACGCAAGGCGAATTACCGGTTGCATCGATCGATGAGATGCCGGCGCTTCCTCCAGCGACGCAGGAATCGGATCGCACTGGCTTCCGCGCGGTGATTAAACCCAAGGGCATTACCTGCATCATCCACGAGTTGCCATATCGACTCGAAAATATCACCGGCATTGTCACGATCGATCATGGACACATTACGCTCAAAGACATCAGAGGATTCCATGGCAAGGGCCAAATCCTTGCCAATGGCTCCGGCAATCTCGATGGGCTGCGACCGATCTGGGAAATTGCTCTCGATGGCAAATCCATCGACGTTAATGACGAATTCCGAAATGCCGTTCCCGCTACGGTGCAATCGCTGATCGATTCCCTGAAGCTGCGCGGCACAATTGATTTTGAATTTCCGCGCCTCTCCTATCGCGGAGAAATAACGCCGCATGGTCAGGCGCCCACCATCGTGCGGTCGGCATCGCCTGTCGCAGTGCAACCGGTCGCACTTGTGTCGCCCTCCGATCCCGTCGTTGGAGAGGATTTAGATTTATCTTCTATCATCACATTGCATGATGGCAGCCTCGATGCGGGCGTGCCGATGGAAAACGTCAACGGCCAATTCAATATCAATGCCGCCGTCCGCGATGGAAAGCTTTCGACATTTGATGGCTCCATCGATATCGACCACCTCACGCTCTCGGGCCGAAAGGTCACCGATCTGCGCGGCAAATTGACCAAGGCCGCCGGATCCTCAGAGCTGGTGCTCGACAAGATCCAGGCGAATGTTGCCGACGGTCAGTTGGTGGGGCAGCTTCATCTGCTGATGCCGGATGCGGGGCCGTCGAAATACACGCTTGGCCTGGTGCTGCGCAACGCGGATGTGAAAACGCTGGCCGGCGGCGTCGAAAAGGACCTGCGCGGCCAACTCACCGCCAGCATTTCCCTTGAAGGCGCATGGGGCGATGCCTCCCTGCGGCGCGGGCGCGGCGACGTGACCGTGTCTGGTAAGGATCTCTATCACATGCCGCTGATTCTGGGCCTCGTGCAGGTCACCAATCTTTCGCTTCCCATCGGCAGCCCGTTTAACCAGGGCCTCGCGCGTTACAGCGTCGAAGGGCAGCGCGTCAACTTCGAGCGCATCGAACTCAAAAGCGACAACATGATGATGTCTGGCGGCGGCCACCTCGACTTTGCCAAGAAGCAGGTCCAGATGACTTTCATCACCGACAGCCCCGGCGGCTTCAAAATCCCATTCTTCAATGACATCTGGCAGGGGGCCCGCCAGGAACTCTTCAAGATCAATATCCGCGGCTCTATCCAGCAGCCTCGCGTTGAAGCCAATCCCTTTGGCACGTTCACCACGACCATCGATGAGGTGCTCAATGGCGATGGGAAAAAGCAGTAGCTTGCTCTGCTGCACGGGCAATGAATAACGCAAGCCAATTCACATTTCTTTTGCCTTCAAACCCGCCTCGATTATGATGATTCCATCGCATCCGATGCCTTTGCCAATGGTGATGTGACGGGATGATCAGGTGCGACCGCATTTCGAATGGGAGGATTGAACATGAGTGACGCGCCTGAGCCGTATGATCTGGAATTTGAAACACCCGCTCCGGTAGGGCGGCCAGGTCCGGCCCCCGCACCAGGCTTGCCCCGACCGGTACCTGCACGTGCTCCGCGTTTTCCGCAACCAGCGCCAGCGCCGGCTCCTGTGCCGGTCGTGATGGCGCAGCGCGTCACTACGTTTTCAGATCGCAAGCCAACCTGCGCTGCCTGCAATCAGGCCATCGCCGATGCTTATTATTCTGCGGGAAAGAAGATCATTTGCCCCCAGTGCCATGCGCAGATCACGGGTAGTGGCGCGGGTGCGACAACGCTCCGAATATTCAAGGCCTTGGGCATCGGGACGGCAGCCGCAATTCTGGGCGCTGCGATCTGGTTGGGCGTGCGGCGGGCTACTCATATGGAGATCGGTTATGTTGCCCTTCTCGTAGGATTCCTCGTCGGCGCTGGCGTGCGAATGGGTTCGGGTAATCGCGGAGGAATCGCATACCAGATCATGGCGGTCATCCTCACTTACCTCGCGGTTGCTGCCAATTACACGCCCGACGTCTA
>JANWHF010000098.1 GCA_025450555.1 Tepidisphaeraceae bacterium
GGCCTGACCGTTTCCTGCGCGCGCTGCCACGATCATAAGTTCGATCCGATTCCGCAGAGCGACTACTACTCCCTGCACGGCATCTTCGCCAGCACCATCGAGCCGGAAGAAAAGCCGGCCATCGCGCCGGTATCCGGCGGTGAACAATACGCCGAGTTCAAGCACAAGCTCGATGATCTGGAGCACAAGGATCGCGACATTTACTTTTCGCTGGTCGAAGAGAAGTCCTCGGAGTTCCGTCATCAGGCCAGCGACTATCTGACGGTCGTTCTCAATACCCGCAAGAACCGCGCGAAGGGCCTGGTCGAGCGCAATCGGCTCATTGCCGAGAAGCATCTCGATAAGGACCTGTTCAACGCGCTGCGATTTAATCGCCAAAACCCAGTCTTTGGCCCGCTGATGTGGTTCAATGAACTGGATGGGGACCAATTCAATACCAATGACGTAAAGGACCTGATCAATCAGGTGATCGATAGAGGCCGAACCAATCGGCTGGTTGCCGAGGCATTCAAGGCGGCATCGCCCGATTCAATCAAGTCCATGCGCGATGTCACCGACATCTACGCCAAGCTCTTTGCCAGCATCGACGACAAAGCGAAAGAGTACATCAAGGCCTGCAGGACCGCGACGGAAGATCACATCGATGGCTTCGATCCGGCTCTGGTCGAATTGATCGATGTGCCGACGCCGGTCGAACCGGCGCCGCTCATCACCACCGATCATCTCAAAGAACTGATTCCCAAGCTCGCCGCGGGCAACAATCCCTACAACCGCTTCCAGTTTGCCGCGATCAATGAGCTGGAGCTCACCAACCCCGGCTCGCCCGCGCGGGCGATGGCGGTGGAAGATGGCCCGCGGCCGCACAATTCGCCGGTCTTCATCCGCGGCGAAGCCAACAATCGCGGCCCGATCGCGCAGCGCCATTTCCTGGATGTTCTCTCCGTCGTCGATAGCAAGGCCTACACCTACGGCAGCGGTCGATTGCAGCTTGCCCGCGATATCGCCAACAACAAGAACCCGCTCACCGCTCGGGTGATGATCAACCGTATCTGGCTGCATCATTTCGGCCAGGCTTTTGTGCGAACACCAGATGACTTGGGCGTCCAGTGCGAAAATCCGAGCCATCCGGAATTGCTGGATTATCTAGCGTCGCGCTTCATGGAGGGCGGCTGGAGCATCAAGAAGATGCACAAGCTCATCATGCTGTCGAATGTCTATCAGCAGAGCTGCGACACCAACATTAACTACAACAAGATTGATCCCGAGAACCGCCTCCTGTGGCGGGCGAACCTTCGCCGGCTCGATTTTGAAGCCATCCGCGACACGCTGCTGATGTTCACCGGCAAGATGGATGAATCGATCGGCGGGAAGCCGGTCAATCTCACCGACGAGCCGTACAGCAATCGCCGGTCGATCTATGGCTACATCGATCGCGGGCGGCTCCCTGAGCTGATGTCGCAATTCGACTTTGCAGATCCCGATCGCGCCAACAGCCGTCGCGTGGCGACGATCGTCCCTCAGCAGGCGTTGTTCTTCATGAACAGCCCGATGGCGGCCGACGTGGCGCGAAAGGTCGTCACGCGTCCGGAGTTCCTGTCTGCTCAATCCGATGCCGGGCGCGTCAAAGCGCTATACATGATCCTGTTCCAGCGCGAGCCCAATGGGGCCGAGATCCATGCCCAAACCGATTTCTTCAATGCCGAGCGGCATATGGGTGTTGCCGCCTACGATCGCGGTCCGACGAAGCAATCCATCATGCGGCAGGAGCGTGCCGAGAAGATGCGCGACAACAAAAAGAACATGCGCAATCAGGATCGTCGAGCCATCGAAAACGAAGGTGAAACGGTCGATCGTCGGCCGCTGAGCGTCTGGGAACAGTATGCCCAGGCGCTGCTGTTCACCAATGAAGTGGTGTATGTGAACTAAGGCTCACGGCTGGCACGGAGGCCGCCGAGATGTCGTCGCTGACAGCCGAGCAATCGCTTCAAGTCGCGCTTCTGCACCACGGCGCTGGCCGGATGGACCAGGCCGAGAGGCTCTATCGCGATGTGCTCTCGCAGCAGCCGGACCATGCCGCGGCTCTCAATTCGCTGGGCGTTTTGGCAATTCAGACCGGTCGACCGAATCAGGCTGTGCGACTGCTCCAGCGGGCAGCCTCTATCAAACCCTCCGCCGCCTCCTATCACTGCAATCTCGGCGAAGCCCATCGCCACCTGGGCCAGATCGATGAAGCGATCATTGAATATCGCCAGGCGATCCGCCTGCAGGGTGATCTTGCCGTTGCCCACAGCAATCTTGGAATAGCGCTCTGCGAGCGAAATGAAGTTGATGCAGCCATCGCGTGTTATCAGAAAGCAATCTCGCTTCAGCCGACCTACGCCGATGCTTATGCCAACCTTGGAAGCGCGCTGACGCGCAAGGGCCAAATGGACGAAGCGATTGCTGCATGTCGAAAAGCCATTTCACTGCAACCGACGGGAGCTCCCGGCTACAACAATCTCGGCGTCGCCCTTGCCGACAGGGGAGATTTAGAATCAGCCATCGCCGCTTATCGCAAGGCGATCGAGCTCAAATCCGATTATTCCGATGCCCATTCAAATCTGTGCAATGCGTATGCAGCCATTGGAGAATCTCACAAAGCCATTCGCGCGGGTCAGTTGGCGGTGAAATTCGCTCCGCATTCTGTGCAGGCTCACTGGAACCTCGCAGTCGTGCTGCTCCGCGCCGGTCAATTTGAAGCCGGGTGGGAGGAATATGAATGGCGCTGGGCCGCTTACAGGCGGCGCGGGAGCTTGCGGTTCTGTGATCCTTCCTGGGATGGGTCCTCATTGGATGGCCGCACGATTCTGCTTCATGCCGAGCAGGGATTGGGGGATGCGATCCAGTTTGCCCGGTATGTGCCGCTCGTCGCGCAGCTTGGCGGGAAGGTCATTTTTGAATGTCCGCCGGAGCTGTTCGAGCTGTTCAAATCGCTCGATGGCGGCGCGGAGTTGATCGCAAATGGATCGACGCTGCCGCACTATGACCTTCATTGCCCGCTGATGAGCCTTCCACGGGCACTAAAGACGCGATTGGATTCGATTCCTGCGAATGTCCCTTATCTTGTTGCTGATTCGCATCGCGTTGAAGCGTGGAAGTCGATCGTTAAAGATTCCGAAAATCGATTAAAGATTGGCCTCGCCTGGGCGGGCAAACCCACGCATACCAACGATCGCAATCGCTCGATCGACCTGTCGCAACTTGCGCCGCTGTCGGATTGCGGAGCGGCTTTTCACAGCCTTCAGAAGGTGCCGTTGCCCGCGCGTCCACCCGCTGGATTGGAACTGATCGACCACGCCAATCCGATAAAGGATTTTGCCGAGACGGCGGCGTTGATCGCGAATCTTGACCTGGTCGTTACAGTGGACACGTCGGTTGCACATTTGTCTGGTGCGCTGGGGAAACCAACTTGGGTGCTGTTGCCCCATCTTGCTGATTGGCGCTGGCTCACGCACCGAACCGACAGTCCCTATTATCCAACGATGCGGTTGTTCCGGCAGAGAGCGCCGGGAGATTGGTCGGCAGTCATCCAGGAGGTGGTGGAGGCCTTAAGGATTCGTTCCGTGCGATGATCGGGCCTCGTCCGATGTTCCAAGGTGCACGCCCGGTACGTCCCCTTTGGGATAGCAACCCAGTTTGATTGCTGGGCTGTCGGAACCGACCCGGAAATCGCGACTTGCGTAATCCGTAATCTCTATTGCTGCCGTAGTGCTGCCCTCTTCCAATCCGAGCTCGTCGCGCACTTGATCCAGTGAAAAGTAAGCTTTGTTGCGACGCCAGGATGTTCCCCAATGCAACAGCTGCCGCCCCGGATCAGCAGCATACAAGTTCTGCGAAAGGTGAAGTGCCAGCGATTCCAGCGACATCCCCGCTGCCGACTCAGTATGCGTCTGCATCTTTCTCGGCCAGTTCCGCTGATCGTTGGTGTCGAACCAGCCCCACACCTGCGCGTCGGCGTTGTACGCCAGCACGTTGTGATCGATCGTCTCATCGTGATTCCAGATTGCCTCTTCGCGCTGTCCCTTCTTTGCATCGATCCGCGGCGTAGTTCGATCCGCTTCGCGGAAGCTGATGCCTTCTTTATTCGCGATCAGCAGATTCCGTTCGATCATGGAGCCGGGTGAGCTGGATAGGCAGATGCCGCCGGACGCGCCCCACATACCCGGCGTGTTCGCCAGACCATTGCCGACGATCACATTGTCGGTTACGCGCAGCCCATAGGAGATTTCGTCGAAGATGCCGCCGTCTTCGTTATCTGCGATCAGACAATTGCGCACGGTGGCCGACTCGTTTCCGATATCGAACCAGATGCCGTGCCCTCGATTGGCAATGAACTGGCAGCGTTCGATCGTTACATCCCGGCTCAAGACAATCTTGTCACCGCCGGCTTCCCAGTCGCGGTTGAATCCCTTCGTGTTGTTGTTGGTAATGATGCAATCGCTCAATGAGAGTCGATGGGCCCGGCCGGCCCCGAAGCCAAGCTGGCCGTTATCGCGAAAGGTGCAGCCTCGGACGACGATGTCCTGGCCGGTGAAGGTCGCGCCGGCGCCGTTCGTTTGCTCAAAGATGCAATTCTCGACAGTGTCGTGTTGACCGGCAAAAGCCGCAGCCCCCCGCTGCGCGGCATTGGCCGCATATCGAAATTGCAAGCCGCGCGTGATGACGTAGTCTCCGCGGCAGTCCCAGATCGTCTGCCGGCTCGATGATTCTACCGGCGCGCCATGCGTCAGGAGATTGCGATCCTCAGGCGTGCGGACGTAGAGCCGTTTGGCATCCAGATCGACAAAGAAGGTGCCGCGCGCCATCTCTTTGCGATCCAGTACCTGTCGAAGCGAATATCCCATCTCAAAGACCTGCTCGCATCGGCCAATCAGCCGATGGTACGGGTCGTCCGGATGGGCGTGCAGCGGGTTCCAGCCGACAAAGACAAAGGGCCAGGGCGTGCTGTAGGTGCCGTCGTTTTCCTTCGTCCATTTGTTCAGCAGATCGGCGCCGGTGATGACCACGCGCGAATGCGAGTCAGCCTCGAAGATGATTGGTTTGTCGGGAGTCCCCGACGATTTGATGGTCGCGCCTTCGCGATACAGGCCACTGCGAATGATGACGAGATCGCCTGCTCGAACTTCTGCAGCAGCACGCCCGATGGTTTCCCACGGATGGGCGGCGGTACCAGTGTTCTGGTCGTTCGCGTTTGGATTTCTCTGATCGACGAAATAGGTTGCGCACAATACCGGCCTGGCCGCGAAGAGCACGAGGGCCATGATCAACGCAATGCTCAAGCCGCGCCCCCTCCCCAGCCCTCCCCCGCAGTAGCGGGAGAGGGAGTAAGAGCCATCAGCCAATGGTGTTCGATCAAGCCTCATGGAGGAGCGTCGTCTATCGCGAAAAAAGTAAATACTCAAACTACGACCGCTCCTCATACCTTCGGCTTCCATTGCGGCTCATACGTTCTCCCCCACAGCGCCCGTGCAGCTGGATGACCCAGGATTTGACCCGTTGCCGGGTCGCAGTTGACCACGCCGCCAGTGCGGTAGGCGATGTTGCCCAAGTGGCACAGGAGCGTGCTCTTGAAGCCGATCTCGATGTCGGCATTGGGGCGCTGGCCGGAGCGGATGCAGTCGATGAAATTCTGGATGTGTACTTCATTGTTGGCGACGCCCGTCTGCTTGTGCAGCAGTTTTCCTTTGAGATCGTTGATGCGATAGCCGCCGCCATCGACGATGAGCGTGGCTTTGTCGCCGTAGAACTCAATGCCGAATCCCATGTCTTCAAAGCCGACGGGGTTGCAGCTTCGCCCTTCCCAGAAGATGGCTTTGTCGCCGAAGTTGTAGGTGACGCTGAGCGTGTCGGGGGTCTGCTGGTCGTCGTGGAAATGATAGCGCCCGCCGCCGGCGGTGACTTTGCGCGGATAATCGACGCCCAGTCCCCATCGGCACAGGTCCAGCGCATGAATGCCGTTGTTTCCGATTTCGCCGGTGCCCCAGTTCCAGTACCAGTGCCATTTGTACGGAACGACGTTGTCGGTGAAATCGCAACGCGGCGCAGGCCCCTGCCAGAGATCCCAGTTCAAACCGGGCGGCACGGATGCCGGCGTGCGCCTGCCGGTCATCGGGCGATTGTTGTTGTACCAGCCCCGGCTCAGGTAGGCCTTTCCAATGTCTCCTGCCAAAACGCGCTCGATCGCCTCTCGATTGCCAGGCCAGGAACGGCGCTGCGTGCCCTGCTGAACGACGCGATCGTGCTTTCGCGCCGCTTCGATGAGCCATTGCCCTTCCTGCGGATTATGGCAGCAGGGTTTCTCGACGTAGACATGTTTGCCCGCTTCGCAGGCGAGGATTGCAGCGGGTGCGTGCCAATGATCAGGCGTGGCGATGACGACCGCCTGAATCGCGGGATCGTCGAGCACGTGTCGCAGGTCGTCGACGATCTTGGGTCGGGTGCCCTGCTTTCGCTCCGCCGCATCCGCGCCGGCTTTGGCGTGAGTTGCGTCTACATCGCAGACCGTGTGGACGATGACGTCGCTCATACCCGCATACGAGCCGGCCAGCTCCGTGCCCCGCCCGCCGGTACCGATCATGCCGACGACGATCGCATCGCTATTCTTGCTGCGCGGTCGAGTCGTCGGTGATGTTGCGCCCATGGTCGCCAGCGCAGCGCCTGCGGCGCCGAGTCCCGCAAGAAACGTTCGCCGATCTGGTTTAAGGTGCATGTCGGTTTGTCCTGACGTCGCATGAGGTGCCCAAACCATTGCTGCGTAGGTTTCAGGTCCGGAAAGAGCCGCGCACGAAGTAAGCGGTCCGCGCGGCAATCCGCTTACTTCGTGCGCGGCCCTTTATCGCGCCACACGACATTCATCCGATTCTCGGTTCACCTACCGCAATGGGTCGG
Organism: Tepidisphaeraceae bacterium; assembly: GCA_025450555.1. Lineage (GTDB taxonomy): Bacteria > Planctomycetota > Phycisphaerae > Tepidisphaerales > Tepidisphaeraceae > JANWHF01. Next base: position 6,928 of record JANWHF010000098.1, read on the forward strand.
TGCCTTGGGATTTCCGCCTGGAAATCCCCGAGGCTGGGCCAATGGGTGCGCGCATTCAAGTCCACTTCGGCTACCGCAACGGCGCCCCATTTGTTGGCGCAGGCGAGGGTCTTGCCCGTGTGATCGAAGATCGCCGACAGCATCCAGTTATGCTCGATCGGCTCATAGGTGCTGCTGACCAGGTACACATGGTTTTCGCACGCCCGCGCACGGGCCAGCAGCGGATTGCAGCCCCAGACCGGCCAGGCGATCACTTCCGCGCCGCGGTCGGTGAGCTGTCGCGCCACTTCAGGGAAAAAGCCGTCGTAGCAGATCATGATGCCGAGCTTTCCGAAGCGCGTGCTGAAGACCGGGTATTCGCCGCCGGGACAGAGGCCGCCGTCGATTTCGCCGCGCGGCAGGCAAGTTTTGCGATATTTGCCCTGCACGCTGCCATCGGGGCCAATCAAGACGGCGGTATTGTAAATCAGGTGCCCTTCGCGCTCGACCAGGCCGGGCACGATGTACATGTCATGTTTCCTGGCAAGCTCGCCAAAATATTGAGTTGAAGGGCCGGGAATGGGTTCGGCGACATCATCGAACTTTTTGCCTGTGAAGGCATAAGTGAGCGTTTCACCGAGAACCACGAGATCGGCCTTCTGTTCCGCTGCCTGCTCGATCAGGGGCTGGTAAAGCTTGCATTGATCCATCGCTGATTTTCCGCCACGCGGCTGAAGATGGATGGTCGCCAGACGGACGGTGCGCGGCGCCGGCGCTTCACATTGGACGACCGAGATGTTGGACCACTTCACCTGCGAATTGTTCGACCATTGGAGATGCAACTGGATGCGCAATTGCGTTGCGCCGGCGGGTGCGCGATAGGTGCCGGTGATTGGCGTCCAGCCATCTTCTCGGATCGGTCCAGGTTCGGGGAATTCGGTCTCCGCCATCGGCGTCACGCCGACCAGCACGTCGCTGACGCTTGGGCCATCGAGTGGCACCTGCCGGCCGCGGGCATCGCGCCAATCGAGCTTCACGACGATGCTGCGCCGCGGGAGGGCGACATTCTGCGGCCGATAGAGCGCTTCGAAGCGATAATACTTGCGTGGCTCGACCGCAATCGTGCGCTTCCAGCAGCCATCGAGTCCGGCGCGATCGTCCGCGGTGATCACCAGCGCCGGCGTCCCACCTGCGCCACCCTGTGGTTCGATCGAAAACGCCGGCCGGATCTCTTCGCGTGGCGATGCAGGTTTAAAATCGGTCGCGGTGCCGGCTGAAGGAAGAGCCTCGGCACTCCATGCCACACCATTCAGCATGGCCAAAGCGATTCCCGCCGACGCCCCGGCCAGGCACTCCCGCCGGGTCAATGAATTGTTTCTTTGAGTCATAAGACATGCTCCGCTGGAGAAGGGACAATAGTGTACCGACTAGCGCCCTGATATGCATGGCTTATTTGACCTCCGCCATAGCCGCGAAAACAGGAAGGACACCCCAGACATTCTGAGATTTGAAATCTCAAATCTCAAATTTGAAATGGAATGCTCGACTCTGGCATACCCATAACGCATTGCATCAAGGCGAGTAATCTATGCTGAACCGCTGGCGTCATGGGGACAGTCACGCTAAGACTTGGCTCGCGCGAATGATTCGGAGGCAGTTCATGAAAAGTGCATGGATCACAATAGTTCTGGCGATGCTGGCCATCGCTCCGGGCCTGGTTCAGGCGCAAGCCGCGAAGCCTACAACTGATTACACGCCCCGCTACGACGCCGATGGATGGGAGATCCTTTTTGATGGCAAGGACCTCAACGCCTGGGACATGAAGGGCAAGGAATTCGTCTGGATGGTCGATCCGCAGGGCGAGTTGTACATCAACAGTGAGGGCCACACGCTTTTCACCAAGCGACGGTACTGCGATTTCATCCTTGAGATGGACTTCAAGGTGGTCGCGCACCAGTGGAGCAACAGCGGCGCGTTCATCCGCGTGCACGACGATCATCATGAAGTGCAGACCGGTTTTGAGATTCAGATCCTGGCCGATGCCGACTACGACTACAAATGGAACAACATTCACGCGACCGGCGCGCTGTACGACATGGTGCCGCCGTCGGCGAACGTCTGTAAGCCGCCGGGCGAGTGGAATCATTTCCGCATTAACGCGAATGGAAGCATGATTACGGTCGAGTTGAACGGCACGCAGATCGTGAAGGCCGATCTGGATCAATGGACGACGCCGCACCGCAATCCCGATGGCAAGCGAAA